>PHEX01000001.1 GCA_002843005.1 Candidatus Anoxymicrobium japonicum
CCGGTCGGCCTACGGCCTCCCTCCATCCCTGGGGCAACGCCCATACCTCCTGGAACCTCTAACACCATTGATGTAGAGTAAAATTCAATGGTAGACCCCGTCGGAATCAACTACGCGGGGTAGACGGAGAGGTAGACGGTGCCTGACCCCGGATGCGGATGGAGCAAGCAGGATGAAAGAAAAGCCGATAGGCATATTCGATAGCGGGGTAGGCGGGCTTACCGTGGCCAGGTCGGTGATTGACCGGTTGCCGGGAGAGCGCATAGTTTACCTGGGCGATGATGCGCGAGGGCCGTACGGTCCTCGCGATATCGGCGAGGTCCGCGAGTTCGCGCATCAGATCATCGAGTACTTGATCGGCTTCGGGGTCAAGCTTGTCGTCATCGCGTGCAACAGCGCTACCGCCGCCGCGCTCGCGGAGGCCCAGCGCGATTACGATATTCCGATTGTAGGCGTTATAGCGCCGGGTGTTCGCGCCGCGCTGCGACACTCAAAACGGCTGCATATCGGTGTAATCGGCACCAGGGTTACCATAGACAGCGGATCATACGAGAGGGCTATCGTCAAGATCGACCCGCGCGCCCGTGTTTTCGGCCAGGCGTGCCCTGAGTTTGTCGAGTTTGTCGAGCGCGGGGAGGTGACCGGCGATCACGTGATGGAGATTGCGTTGGGCTACATCGAACCGATGCTCGAGTCGGGCATAGACACGCTCATCATGGGGTGCACACACTATCCATTGCTTGCGCCACTCCTGCGCGAGGTCGTGGGTTCGGGTGTGGATCTCATTAACAGCGCGGACGCGACCGCCGCCGACATAGAAGAGATACTGGATCGTTTGGGCTGGCTTGCGGATAGGCGCTCCGGTTCAATAATATTTTTAACGACAGGCAATGTGGAGAAATGCCAGGAACTCGGGAGAATGTTTCTGGGGCCTGAGGTTCGCAAGGTGGTTGCCGTCAGTCTGGACGAGCATCCCGAGCTTGATTTCGCCGCTCTGGCAGAGGAGGATACAGATCAATGAGTCTGAAGGTGACGGTCTGTGGCAGCTCGGGCGGCTACGCGGGCGCCGGCAAGGCGTGCTCCGGATTTTTGCTTCAGAGTGAAAGTGGTACTTTACTGCTCGATATCGGCGCCGGTGTTCTGTCCAACGTTCTCAAGCACATTGAAGCCGATCAACTTGACGGGCTCGCGCTGACGCATATGCACTACGACCACTACAGCGACATATACGGGCTGTGCACAGCGCGATGCTTTAGAGAAACGGCCCTGCCGGCTCTGCCCGTGCTGGCCACGGCCGACGCGAAAGACATCATCGCCTCGCCGCTCGCGGAGCGAAGCCGTCCCGGGTTTTTCAAGTGTGTGAAAATGATTGCGCCCATTCCGGGCGAAGAAATCGACATAGCGGGTTTCAACGTGATGGCAAAGCCGTCCGAGCACGTTGTTGACGGCTTTATCTACAGGATCAATGTCGATGACAGGACGATCTGCTACTCGGGCGATACCGGCAGGTGCGACGCTGTGCTCGAGATGGCTTGCGACGTTGATCTCTTTATCTGCGAATCGACTTTCACGAGCGAATGGTTTCTCTCGCGGGAGGGGCACCTGGACGCGTTTGAGTCCGGACAGATCGCGGCTGATGCCGGGGTCAAAAGCCTGTTGCTGACCCACCTGTGGCCGACTCTTGATCCGGAGATCGCTCTTGTAGAAGCAAGCACCAGATATAATGGCCCGGTGGATATCGCGGTGGAGGGCTTGATGCTCTTTGTCGGCCCATATCCGTGCGCTACGTAATCGACACGCTTTAAAAGGAGACCGCTTTGATAAGGACGGACGGCAGAACTCCGGATCAGATGAGACCGGTGAAGATCACTCGCGATTACATACCACACGCGGAAGGCTCGGTTCTGATTGAACTCGGGCGCACGCGGGTTATCTGTACCGTGACGTACGAGGGGAAGGCGCCGCGATTCCTCGCCGGTACGCAGAGAGGTTGGGTAACGGCTGAGTACTCGATGCTACCTCGCTCGACAGGTATCCGCAGCAAGCGCGAGGCTACCTCCGGGCGTCAGGGAGGTAGGACTATGGAAATCCAGCGCCTCATCGGGAGGTCGTTGCGTGCCGTGACTGACGCGAGCGTGTTCCCGGATAGCACGTTTTGGGTTGACTGTGACGTTATCGAGGCGGACGGCGGGACCCGCACGGCCGCGATAACCGGCGCGTATGTGGCATTGCGCGACGCCTTTGACACCATGGTCGATGAAGGAGTGATCGCGAAATCCGGCGTTATCGGCAATATCGCCGCGATCAGCATTGGAGTGGTCGCGGGCGCGCCCTGTCTTGATCTCTGTTTTGAGGAAGACGTCCATGCGGATGTAGACTTGAACCTGGTAGCGACTGAGCGGGGCGAGATAATCGAAATACAGGGCACCTCAGAGCGCAGGCCCCTCGCGCGCGCGGATCTTGACACAATTCTCGATCTTGGACTGTCGGGCGTTCGTGAGCTTATCGCTTATCAAGATATCGTGCTGTCAGAAAAGCGGCCCGGCGTCTGATCCATGGACGTCGTCGTCGCCTCGAAAAACCACGGAAAGATTCGTGAGATCCGGGGAATTCTGGATCTTCCCGGATTGAATTTACTTACCTTTGAAGATCTCGGTGACTGGCCCGAGCGCGAGGAGACGGGCTTGACTTTCCAGGAGAACGCGACCATGAAAGCCGCCTGGTTGCTTGACCGTTTCGGGCGCGCGACTCTGGCCGACGACTCGGGGCTCGAGGTGGACTGGTTGGGAGGCCGGCCGGGCGTGCGCTCCTCGAGATACGCGGGGCCCGAGTGCGATCACGACAGAAACATCGCGAAATTGCTCGAGGAGATGGAAGACGCGCCACCCGCGAGCCGAACGGCGCGTTTCGTTTGTGTCATCGCGCTCGCGCTGCCAGGCGGTGAAGTGAAGCTTGCTCGTGGTGATTGCGAAGGTGTAATTCTGGGCGAGCGCATAGGCGTCGGCGGCTTTGGGTACGATTCGATCTTCCAGCCCGCGGGGTTCGGCCAATCCATGGCCCAGTTGTCGCTCGAGGAAAAGAACAGTATCAGCCACCGCGGCAAAGCGCTTCGCGCGATTCATGCGAAGTTTGCGGTAGACGTAGAGGTGGACGGTAGACCCCAGGAGGATTAATAGGCGGGGGGAAGTTTGCCGCCACCGTAGCGCATGTGGTATCTGCGGGCCAGGTAGACGGTGAAACAGAAGAACAGGAGCCACGCGGCCAGAAGCGTGACAGACATCACGCCCGCGGGGTGCAGCAGCGGGAACACAGAGAGCAGGAACTTTTTCACGACATTGTTGCCCAGGAAGTGCGAGAGGAAGATGTTGTCCGTGCCCTCCATCCCGTATGTCCCTACCATGAACCGGAACGCCCAGACAGTTGTCACGACCTGGTAGAGCGCAAGCAGCCCGGCTATTCCCCATGTGACTTTGGATCGCACGCGATCCAGGAAGAGCGCGATCGACAACAGGAACATGGGCGCCAGCGGGACCAGGTACCTCTGGACGGGTGCCGCGCCGCCGTTCCACGATTGGAACACTCCAAGCATCAGCGTGTGAAGCCCGATGCAAACCGGGAAGAATATCCACCACCTCTCCCATTCGAGATCCGTTTTCTGGCAGATGAGCCCGTGCGTGAAGAGGGCGTAGAGTGGCGCGAAGATCAACAACCCCCACGCCCGGTCGAGGTACAGTCCCGGGATGCCCCAGACTGAGTTCGTCCCCCAGTAGCCGCACTGGAACTTGCTTCCGCCTGACGCGGTTAGCCCCTGGAGTATCCTGGGCCCGAAGGCGACGCTGGTGAGCGCTATCAGCAACGCCGCGCAGACGACGCTCGGAGCGAGCCAGGCGAAAAGCAGTTTGAGATCCTTGCCGGGTCTCACAATTAGGAACAAGATGAAGAAGCTGATGGTGATCGCTATGAACTTGGGGTGGAATAGCGTGATCGCGCTACCCGAGAATCCCATCAAGGCGGCGTGGAACGGCCTCGCGGATTCCTTCAGGCGCCAGGCGCTCCACAGTCCGAGCGCAACCAGAAACACCCCCACTGTCTCGGGGTAGATTTGCCGCGAGTAAAACAGCAACGGATAGCTGAAGAACAAGAACAGCGTAACACCAGCCGCGATCCCACGGCTCACAAATCGATCGGTTAGCAGGAACGAGAATAACGCCGCCGCGCTCATCAACAGTATCATCGTCATGGCCGCGCCGGGGTAGCCGAACAGCCAGAACCCTGGCAACACCATGATTGAGATAAACATGGGGTGGGTTGACACGAACCTCCCGTTCTTGCCATGAGCCACGTGCCACATCGATATGTCCTGCTCGAAGTACGGCCTGTACTGCTGGGCCTTGTAGTTGTTGGTGAGGAAGACGTCGCCGTCGCGGATGATGCTCTCCGTGATAATGAGGTAATGCGGCTCGTCGCCTTGCGTCGAGGTCGCGCCGCGGAAGCGCGGCACGGCAATGAACACAAGCGTGTAGACGATGAATGTCAGAAGGAAGATGACAATTCCCACACGCGTTCGCCCGGGCAGACGCAACCACCTGGCGCCAGGTTCATGTGGGGCGTCGGTCACTTTCCACTTTTCTTTCCACTTTTTAAGCGTCACTGTTTCTTGCATACGAATATAAGGTCGAAGGCGCGGGACGGAGCGAGTCTCCCTGCCCACATCAGGCCTCTGTAGATGAATTTATAGCGGGGATTGCTGAACAGCGACACCAGCATGTCCACACGCAGGCCCCTCGGTCTGTACCAGTTGAGGATCAACTCGAGGTATATCCCGGTCACGTTTCGGACATCGAATCCACTTGCGCGCAGGGTGGCCCTGGCCTCGAGGAGGTTCATCTCCCGGACGTGCTCCGGGTGCACCGGCATGTCGCGCCGATTGGCCCGGGAGAGCAGGCGGTCGCGGTTGGGTGTCGAGATGATGAGCACGCCGCCGGGCTTGAGCACGCGCCTCCATTCGGCGAGCGCCGCGGCGGTGTCGCTAACGTGCTCGATTATCTCGCCCGCGTAAACGGTGTCAAAGGATGCGTCCTCAAAAGGAAGAGTGAGGGCATCTGCCACTATCCAATTCCACTGCGGCGCTAGGCCGCGCATCTTTTCCATGGCGGCGGAGTCGAGATCGCAACACGTGATGTCGAGATCCCATTTGTGGTTGATAAGGAAGAAGATGCTGTATCCCGAGCCGACGTCGAGCACCTTGCTGCCGACTGGGATGTTCTCGCGGAATATCCGAAAGAGCGATCGCAGGCGCGCCTCGTGAAAGCTATTGAAGAATGGGTGCTGGACCACGTACTCCTGCTGGTGGCCCTCAGCCTGGTAGTACCGCTCGAGCGCGCTGGTGTCAGTGACTTTGACGGCAAACTCCATGGCGTTTTCGGCGCACGTGAGACGGAGGATCATCTCGGGGCGCGTCATCATGTTGTCGCGGTGCGAGACGCTTGCCAGCGACGGTTGGCGCCGGCCTCCATCCACGGATAACGACAGGATGTCGTCTTTTGAGGCAAGCCAGTCAATATCAACTGACAGGCGTCCCGGCCCGGCGCCGTTAAACGTCCATGTGCCGACGAGGCTGTCGGGGCCATCGACGCCGGCGTACAGCACGGATACATCGAGAGATTTCTCGAGTCCCGGCCAATCCGGGAGTTCGAAGCTCACGCGCGATGTGGAAGCGTCGAGGTTCGTCATGGCGCACAAACCTCGAGCCTGGCGAGCGCGTTCTTGAGATCCTGCCGCACCGCGACGCCGGAGAACGCCTTGAGCCTCTCGCGCTGGCCACTTACAACGGTGTCGCACAAGAGAGCGTCGGCGCGAAGCGCCTCGAGCAGCTCGCCCACCATGGCGAACTCCTTGCGGTCGAAAGTCAGGCCCGCTCCCGCGAGCGTGTAGGGGATAGCGGTAGAGGAGTAGGCGACTATCGGCAGGTCGAACGCCATGCTCTCGACGAGAGGCACGGAAAACCCCTCGTGCTCGCTCATCGAAAGGAAGACGTCCGCGCCGCGGTAGTGCCCCGCGAGGTCGGCGTCGCTTACTCGTCCGGTGAAGCTTACGTTGTTCCACAAGCCGAAGGAGTCAATGAGCCACTGGAGCTGAGCGTCGTACCTGTTGACCCACGACGCGCCCACAATGAAGAGACGCGAGTTGGAGTTGACACACCGGTTGTAGTAGAAAAAAGCGCGGAGCACGTCCTCGATACGCTTGTTTGGAACGTTGCGCCCGACGAAAAGCACGTTGAACGAGTCTTGATGGTTATCAGCAGGGCCGGCGCTCCGCCCGGCGTTTCGCAGGCCGTCATAGTTCACGAAGATCGGCAGCACTCCTGTCTCCGCCGGCTCGAAACCGGCATCGACCAGCTCGAGCCTGTTGAACTCGGAATCGCCGAGCGCCAGGTCGCACTCCGCGAGCCGGGGAAGGAGGTCGCGGCCCATGCGGCAGAACGCGGCGACGCCTTTGTCGTAAGGCTCGAAGAACTCTGGGGGCGTGATGTTGTGGTAGATAAGGACACGTTTCGCTTTCGACTCGAGGTACCGCGTGTAGTTCCGGCAGTAGACGGAGTAATGGTAGATAAGGACGTCTTCGGAGGAGTCGGCGGTGTGGGAGTATTCGGAGTCGGGACGTGAGACCTGCCGCCCGAACCCGTCGGCGGTGTTGGCGAATATCTCGTTTTCGTAGCCCCACGATGAGAGCGCCCTGGCTATTTCGAGCGCCTGGTTACTTACCGCGTCGCCAAACTCCACGCGGGCGCAAAGCTGTCTGATTTTCAACTATCGCTCACTCCAAGCGCGTCAAAGAGACGTGTCAAAACCGAGTCCCAATTATACTCTCTCTCCACATAAGCCCGCCCCGCCTCGCCCATGCGGCGCGCAAGTTCCGGTTTGTCGAGCATCATGCTGAGCCCAGAGGCGAATTCGTCGTATCCGCGAAATGCCAGACCCCCGCCGCTGGATGAGACGTGTTCTGATGTAACAGCGCAATCCCGGCGAACGAGCGCCGGCGCACCGGTGAGCCACGACTCCAACAGGACTATGGACAGGCTCTCGTTGACCGAGGGCTGGCAGAAAACCGCCGCCGCCGCGTAGCCGTCCCACTTTTGCTGTTCGCTGACGCGTCCAACGTCGAAGATGATGTGCGACGAGTCAGATGGGATAGTCACCTCGCCCGCGCCCATCATGACAAGCGAAGCGCGGCCCGGGTTCTCGACAGCGAAGCGGCGAAAGTAATCCACGAGCAACGGCGTGCACTTGCCCTCCTCGCGACGCCCGGCGTACAGGACGAAGTCGCCCCGTACTGGCGCGCGGTCGCGGAAAGCGCGCGCGTCGCCGGCGAGCGCGTGGAAGCCCATGCCGACCACGGGGCCGGGATCGTCTACGCACAGCAATCTTGCGGCAAGCCTTCGCTCGCCGGCGCTGTTGAACATCAGCCCTTTGACGCTCGCGAGCATCCGGCGAATCAGTTCCAGGTGGGCGAACGGCTCGTCGTGCAGGCATGGGATGACATAAGAGGAATCCGGGCGGATGGCGCAGCCCAGGAACGTCGTTCCGAAAAGATAAGGCAGGAATATGAGGTGGGAGTAACGGCCGCCCTCGCGGCGGATGTGCTCAAAGAGCGCGTCGCTTGTCACGACGCCGGAAAGCCAGGCCCGCTGATCCCGTTCGTTTATGGTGTCGCCACGCATGATGGCCGACGCGATTCTGTGCATGTCAGGTTCCGCGATCCTGGTCTTCGCGTCGAAGCGGGTGACCGCGACGCCGTTTAGCTCGACTGTTCCCGGGGGGTAGTGATCGCGCCATGTGTGGTGGTCCAGCGCGCGTGTCGCGAGAGCGCTTACCTCAAAGCCACGGGAGGCAAGCTCCTCAGCGGTTCGCCGGGCGAGATCCTCCGCGCCGCCAACGACCTCCTCGCCGTACCGTGGGACGATAAACGCGGGGTGGAAACTGTCGCGGCTTGGGAGACGTGCGGGCAAGGCGCTCATAAGATCAGGGCTTGCGCGCAACGACGACGCGCCCGCCGGAGTCGCCGGGCCTTACCACGGAAATGTCGATGAAGCCGGCCATGGACAGCGCTTTTTTGACTACCGGAGCCGCGCACCACGCCGGGGCCGGGCCGCCGGAGGCGAATCCGTGAACCGTGACAGCCATCTTCCCGCGGGGCATGAGCGTAAGGTAGGAACGGCGAGCGAGCGAAATCAGCGCCTCGGGCCTCAGCCAGAAAGAAAGTTCGCTGACCACGAGCGCCTCCTGGCTTCCTTCATCGAGCTGGGCCAGAAAAGAGATTGGGGCCGCGGTCGTCGAGGTCTGCGTTCCGGCCGGCGCAACGTCCCACGCTGTTCCCTCTGAGACGCGCAGAACTTTGAACCCGGCATCAGCAAGCGCTTTTGATAATGCGGAAGGGCACGGCCCAACGATCGTTGCCCGGTGAGTGCCCTTGAAATACTCCGCAATGGCCGAGGAGGACGCATCCGCTTCTCCTTCGGTCAGGAGAGCGCCGGCAAGCTCGCTCAAATCTTCCTCGGCTGCATGAGCCTCGGCCCTTTCGGCAACCGCTTGAGCGCGCACGGCCTCGAGAGCGGCGGCCGCGTGCCTGTTGAACGTAGTCTGTTCGCGCTGGATAGGGCCGACGGCGATGCGCGCCCACAACCGGGCAAGCCGCTTCGCGAATATGATAAACGGTCGAATGAGGCGACCTTTTTCTGTTTGAACGGGGTAGGCGGCGCTGACTTCCCAGGATGAGAGCGCTCGCTTCGCGGCGTAATCCAACTCCGCTATCGGCGGCAGGGCGCCGTACCCTTCCTCATCAGGCAGACGTTCGGCCAGCAACGCCTCGACATCGCGCGAGCAGGCGCCCGACAGTCTGCGCGCCTCGACCCTCTCCGCCAGCTCCGCCTCGAGCGCGGCGGTGTCGATTCCTTTGCCGTGTACTTTGAAGTCAGACATCAGGACAACCTCCGGAAGAATAGTAGTGGAATTATACCAACTTTTAGTTTTGTGGATCAGTCCCTTGATACCAAAAGGCATAGTGGGGTTGGCTCAAGGGGACAAGAATGCGAAAGTCCACCTCAAGGGCGGCGTGAATGCGCTATCTTTGAGAGGTGCGCTGAGCGCGCGAGGTCAGGAGAAAGTGCGAAAGTCAACGGATACGAAACGCGAATAATGATATCCTTTTACCATGAAGATACTTTTGACCGGCAGCAACGGACAGCTTGGCGCCGATTTCCGGCGCGTGGCCGGGCATGAGCACGAGGTCGTCGCCCACGATCTGGATCTCGACATCACGGATCGCCGGGCGGTCAAGGCGCGCGTGTCCGAGGTCGAGCCTGACATTGTCGTGAACGCGGCCGCTTACACCAACGTGGATGCGGCCGAGTCCGATGAGCTCAACGCCTACAATGTGAACGCGCTGGGGCCCTGGAACCTCGCGCTCGCGTGCCAGGCGGCGGGGGTTCCTCTACTGCACGTGTCAACCGACTTTGTCTTCAGCGGCGAGTCCGACACCCCTTACACCGAGTTCGATCTGCCAGATCCCAGTGGCGTTTATGGGAAGAGCAAGTACGCGGGCGAGCTGTACGTCACCGGCCTGCTCGACCGCTATTACATCTGCAGAACGTCGTGGCTATACGGCGTGGGTGGAGGCAACTTTGTGAAGACCATGCTCACCGCAGGCAGAGAGCGCAACGAGGTGAAGGTCGTTGACGACCAGGAGGGCGCTCCCACATATTCACTCGACCTGGCGCGCAAGCTCCTGGAGATAATCGCGACCGGAGCTTACGGCGTCTATCACTTGAGCAACCAGGGCAGCATCACCTGGAGACAGTTTGCTTGCGACATCTTCGAGATCGCTGGAATAGATACGCCCGTCTTGCCGATAACCACCCGCGAGCTTGACAGGCCCGCGCCGCGCCCGCGGTACTCGACAATGAGAGGGCTCGCGCTCGAGATGGCGGGCATGGCCCCGATGCGCCCGTACCGCGAGGCGCTTGAGCAGTTCATCTTAGAGGATATTCCTTCCTTCCATGCTGAGGTGAGCGCGCCTTGAAGTGCCTTCACCTGATCCACAGGTACTGGCCCGCGCGCGGCGGCTCCGAGAAGTTTTTCATCGAGATCAGTGAGCGGCTGGTCGCGGACGGCAACGAGGTCACGGTCTTCACGACCGACGCCCTGGACATTCAGCACTACTGGCTCCCGAACAAGGAGCGCATCGATAATCCCCGCGAGACGCACAACGGGGTCGATATCCGCAGGTTTAACGTCAAGCGCCTCCCAAAGCATTCGCAGGCCCTGCGGGTGCTGGGAAAAATCCCCGGGCTCGCGCCCCGCAGCGTCTTCTCGTTCCCCTCGCCGCTGGCGCCGGGCATGCTCAAGAGTGTTTTTTCTTCCGAGAGGTTCGACATAGTCCACGCCACGGCGCTCCCGTACGATTCGATACTGTACTGCGCGTACCGCATCGCGAAGCGGCAGGAAATACCGCTTGTTTACTCGCCGTTTTTTCACCTTGGCGAGGAAGGCGTGAAAGACGTGCGCCGCTTCTACACGCGAGGGCATCAGATGCGGCTGATAAAGAGCGCCGACAGAGTTCTCGTTCAGACCGGCATCGAGCGCGATTTCCTGGCGGCGTCGGGGTTTCCCCATGAGCGGATGGTGCTTTTGGGCATGGGCATCAACCCGTCGGAGCTGGCGGGCGGCGACGGGACGCGCTTCAGGCGCAAACACGACATCGCCGGGCCGATCGTCTGCTATATCGGGCCCAGGACGTACGACAAAGGGACATTCCACCTTCTCGACGCGATGGAGAAGTTATGGGCCGGCGGCGACCCGTCCACGCTGGTTCTTGCCGGCATGGACATCGAGGATTTCAGGCGCTACCACGCGAAGTTGCCCGCGCGCCTGAAGTCGAAGTGCGTCCTGCTCGACTACGTCCCCGAGCAAGACAAACTCGACCTGCTGGACGCGTGTAACTTGCTGGCGCTTCCATCCAGGTCGGATTCGTTCGGCATCGTCTTTCTCGAGGCGTGGTTCTACGGCAAGCCGGTGGTCGGCGCGCTCGCCGGCGGCATACCCGGGCTGGTTCGCGACGGCATCGACGGCCTGCTCGTTTCGTTCGGTGACGTCAAGGAACTCGCGCTCTCGATACAGAAATTGCTATTGGATCAGGAGTACGCGCGCTCTCTGGGCGAGGCCGGCCGCCAGCGCACGCTCGCGGAGTTCACGTGGGACAAAAAGTACGCCGTGGTCAAGCAGTTGTACGAGGAGCTTACGGGCGCTGGCGTCGAATCGTAGTCCGGCTTCACTTGAGGCGCGAGAGTTGTAGCACAAGCAGGTATGGTTTTCATGCGGAACAACGGCATCGACGTAGAACAGGTGATGGAAGAGGTTAACCGCGCGATCGCTTCTCCGCACACACTGCTCGCCGATTTCTGGAAAGAGAAGCGTCCCACCGCGCCGTGCGTTTCCTTTTTGTATCCGCCGCACTCCCGAACGTTGAGGGTCAACCTCGACATGGTCAGCAGGAACTGGGAGGTTGATCCCGAGTTCGAGGTGGGTTCGCGCAGACGCGTCGCCGGCCGGCTCGTGATAGCTTTCAAGAAGCTGACACGTGGCCTGCTGCGCTGGTACGTAAACCCCATCGTCCACCAGATCCGCAAGTTCAACATGTTGGTCACGCGCACTTTATTTGACCTGGCTAACAACTTGGACGAGGTCTCAGGCAGGGTCATCGAACTGGAGAAGCAAGAAGTCGAGCGCAGGCTCAAAGAGCTCGAGCAAAAAATCTCGCGGCTCGAGGATGGGAGCGCCAGCTCATGACGCTTGAGCGCGTGAGGCCGGTCACTGTGATAGTGCTGACGTGGAACGGGCTCGAGGTCATCAAAAATTGCCTGCGAACCGTGTTCGAGAAAACGACCCACCCGGATTTCGAGGTTCTGGTGGTGGATAACGGCAGCACCGACGGCACAGTGGAGTACGTCCGCGCGCTCGAGGGCGTCAGGCTCATCGAAAACTCGCGAAACCTGGGTTTCGTGGGCGGCAACAACGCGGGCATCGCGGCCACCACGGGCGATGTCGCGCTCCTCAACAACGACACGGAGATAATTCAGGGCGACTGGCTCGAGCGGATGCAGGCGCTCGCCTGTTCACAGGACGAGATAGGCGTTGTCGGGTGCCGGTTGATCAACGCTGAAGGCAATCTCGTTCATGCCGGAACTTACATGCCACGCCCGAGTTTCTGGGGGCAGGAGTATCCAGGCAATGAGCGGGATATCGGGCAGTACACTCGGGATCGCGAGGTGGAAGGTGTCATCGCGGCGTGTGTCTATATTAAGAGGCGCGTTATCGAGGACGTCGGCGCGCTGGACGCGGAGTACTTCTCGTACTTCGAGGATACCGATTTCTGCTTGAAGGCGCAGGGCGCCGGCTTCAAGATCTACTGTTGCGGCGGCGTAACCGTCAAGCACCTCGAGAACGCTTCAACCGCCGTGAACCGCATGGATTTTTCGGGCACGTTCAGGCGCTCGCGCGAGGTGTTTCTGTCGAAGTGGAAAGAATTTTACGAAGAGAGCCGCGCCCACAGCCTTACCTGGCGCTCTTTCATATCGGGGCAGGGGACATATTCGAGGGCAAGCGCAAAACTTCTCTGGGCGCTCGATCGCGCCGGCGTGGATGTGAACCTGGCGTTTCTGGAGGGCGCGGAGAGCGCAGAGCTGAACGACTTCCGGCTCAACGACATGAAGAACAGGGGCGCCGACCGCAAACGCCCGCAAGTGCTTTTTGGGCCGCCCGACATGCTCGAGCGGGCCGATGGCTCGTACAACATTGGCTACGTCTTCACTCCTTACGACCGGTTTGACCATTCATGGGTGAAAGAGATGAACCGGATGGACGAGATCTGGGTCACAAGCGAGTTTCAAAGGAACGCGGCGCTCGCGTCGGGCGTGAAGAGAGAGATATTCGTGATGCCCTTCGGTGTTGATCCCGACTACTTCCACCCTCAGATCAAGTCGTTCGCGCTTCCGGAGCGGTTTGTGTTTCTGGCGCCGGTACAGTGGGGCGAATCATTCGCGTCGGAGACGTTGTTGCGCGCTTTCACCGACGAGTTTGCGCCCGACGAGAAAGTCGTACTGGTGATGAACGTGACGTCACCGGCTTTTGCTGAGAGCTCATGCTTGCCGCGAGGTTTGGCGGCTGTGCCCGCGGCTGCGGGCTGTAGCGCCGAGGTGGAAGAGGCTGTCGAAGCGATGGCTCTGCCGGCGGATCGGGCGCCGGTCGTGTTTGTGATCGACCACGAGATCGAGCCGTATCAGTCAGGTTGCCTGTATCGCTCCACCGACTGCGTGGTGCTCGCGGGCAGGGCGGCGGAGAGTGGCGAGGTCGCGGCCGACGCGCTCGCGTGCGGTGTGCCGATCGTTGCCGTTGACTGGGGCGCCAACTCGTCACTTATCGACGGCGTTCGCGCTATCGGGGTAGAGAGCGGAATGGTTCAGGCGCCAGAGGCTGGCCTTCGGTGGGCGGATCCCTCCTATGACAGTATGCGCGAGGCGCTGCGCAAGGCGGTCACGACGAGCGACGCGGCGAAAAGGAGCGCGCTCGGGCACGGCGGGGAGTTGCGATCCAGGTTGTCGTGGGACGAACTGGCCGCGAAGATGACAAAGAGGCTGGATAGCATTGCCGGCGGATAGTCCCGCCCGCCTCAAGCGCCAGGTTCGCGAAAGGAAGCTCTCCGAGCGGGTGCTTAGACTCGCGCGCCAGCACCGGGCGGCGCTTGTGGTTATCGGGATAATGCTCGTGGCGTTTCTCCTCCGTTTGCACTATCTTTCGAAGCACACCGAGCATACGGCCGACAGCTATTATTTTCTCATCCTCGCGCGTTCGATCAGAGACACCTTCACGTACATGGTCAGGGGCGTCGCTCACACAAAGTACCTGCCGGGTTATCCCATAATGATATGGCTGGGAAGCTACATATTTGGTGATCTCGCGCGTTCGGCGAACATGATAGCGTTGCTGGGCGGTACGTTCACGGCGCTCGCGACCTACGGCATCGGCAGGGAGCTGTTCAACAAGTGGACAGGAGTCGTTGCCGCGGTTGTAGTCGCGTTCCAGCCGACTTTCCTGAAGTGGACCGTCCTCTCCATGACCGAAGGGCTTTTCACTTTCCTGTTTGCCGCCGGCGTCTATCTGCTGCTTACCGGGTGCAAACGGGCGTCGCCGGCGAGGCGCGCGCTTGGCGCCGCGGCGGGCGGTCTGTGCTTCCTTGTGAGGTGGGAGGGGATGCTCTTTCTTCCTATCATGGGGCTTATCGCTCTCATCTACATCAAGGACTCGAAGTTTCGCTGGTGGGAGCCGGCGCTGGCGCTATTTGCCTTTGGCGCGCCGATGAGCGTATATGTCGCGCGAAACCTGATCGAGACGGGCAAAGTCACCTCGTACGTCGGCGAGTTCAAGGATTACAGCACTCAGGTTTCATACCAGGTGCTCAAGCACAGGACGAAGGTCTACGCCTGGAACGGCATGTCGGACGCGTTGTTCTCCGCGCTGTTTTTCATCGGCGCGGCATACTGCCTCGCGCGCCGGAAGTGGAAAGGTTTCCTCGTCGCGGCAGGGTGGTTCGGCATTTTCGTGGGGTTTCACCTTTTCTGGTACTACGCTTACGAGAGGTTCATGGCGCCAGCGGTTCCGGCGGTCGGACTCATCATAGGATTCATGTTTGTGGATATGGCAACCCTGTCGTGGGCGTTTTTCTCAAAGGCCCGCGAACGCGAGAGCGCATCGCCCGCCAGGTCAGCGGTACTGAGCGGCGCGCGGGTCGCCTGCCTTGTCGTTCTGGCGGCGTTGCTCGTGACCGTGGTCTCACACGGACTCGCGCGCGCGGATCTGGTCATCAAGCAAAACTACCTGGCGTTTGCCGACGATCACGGCGGCAGGGGGATGGAGCAGGCGGCCGGATGGCTTGACAGGAACGCGCGCGGGGAAACAGTCGCATGCGACGCGGGCCCGTATTTCCGGTGGCTGTACTATCCCGGCGACGTCCTCTACATGCGACCGGTTCCATGGGATCTTCCCGTGGAGCCCGCCGACGTTACCTGCCAGGACGCGGTGCGCCAGTTGAACGAGCGGGGCGTGAGATATATTGTCATAGGGCAGACAGAAAAGGGCGTGGACGACGAGCTCGGCGTCTTCGGGATTGTCGGCGCGTACAGGTCACAGATCAGGGAAGTAAAGCGCTGGGTCAATCATTATGACTACCCGTCGCCACACGACCTCACCACTGTGATCTTTGAGATTGTCCTGAAGAGCCCCACTGTTGAAAGGAGTGACATTGAAGCCCGCTGATGACAAGCTCAAAGATAGAATATTCTTTATCTTGTTGTTCGCGCTCATTGGCGGATACGTCGCGACGTTCCTTACGCTATCGCTGTTGCGCTATTCCAACTTCAGGGGCTCGGGGCTCGACACCGCGATCTACAACCAGATCGTCTGGCTGTTTTCCAGGTTCAAGGCGCCCGTAAGCACGATAAGGGGCATGCACTTTTTCGGCGACCACATGTCGCCCATCCTCTTTCTTCTGTCGCCACTCAATTGGGGAGGAGGCAAGCCCACTGTGCTCCTCACTTTGCAGACGGTGGCTCTGGGCGCGGGAGCGATACCCCTCTACCTTCTCGCTGTGCGAAAACTCAAGAGCCGATGGGTGGGACTCGGCATCGCCGCGGCATACCTGTTCTACCCCGCGCTCCAGAACCAGAACCTTGCCGATTTCCATCCCGAAGTACTGGGAACCGCCTTCCTTCTGTTCGCCTTCCTGGCGATAGACAAACGGCGGTTCGTGTGGTTCTACGCCCTGTGCATCCTCACGGTGATAACCAAGGAGGACATGGCTTTGCCTGTTCTGGTCCTCGGTGTCATCGTCTACTTACTGTACGACAAGCGCGCGGGAGTCATAGTCATGATCGGCTCGGCCGTGTACTTCCTGGCTTCCGTGCTGTTTCTGATACCCCACTTCGCTCCAGCGGGCTACCAGTACGCAGGCAGGCTCAATGCCTTCGGGACGACGACAGGAGAAGCAATCAAGAATTTCTTCCTGCGCCCGAGGCGAACCATCAGCATCCTCGCTACGCGCGAGAACCTGAGATACTTTTTCGACTTGTTGTTGCCTGTAGCTTTTCTCAGCCTTTTCGCCCCCGTCTTCCTGCTGCCAGCGTTCCCCGCTTTCCTTGTGAACATCATCAGCGACTTCCAGCCACAGCACACAATCACGTACCAGTACGCCGCGGCGATAATCCCGTTCGTCTTCATAGCCCTGGTGTTCGGCTTGAAGAGGATCTCCAAGTGGTCGGAGGGAGCATTCCGCTCGCAGTTCGTAATCGGTGGGATCGTCGTTGTCGTGCTGGCGTGCTCTCTCTCGGGCAACTTTTATTTTGGCCAGAGCCCGCTCGCGGCAGAGTTCCGTACAGCGAACTACGGCGCTGATAAGCACATTACGGCGATCCGCGAGGGCCTGGAGCTGATACCCGCGGACGCCTCTGTCTCTGCGCAGACCTACATGCTGGCCCATCTGTCTAACAGGGAGAAGGTCTATCAGTTCCCCGAGCCGTTCAGGTATCTGGTAGACCAGAAGTACTACGATCAGCTCGGCACGATGTTGAACACGGTGCAGGATGACGCTAAAAAGTTGATCTTCCCCAGGACATACAGGGTGAAGGACAGGGGCAGGAGCATTGCCCCGCAGTACGTCATTGTCGACTCGGGCTCCACCTACAGGATCTCGAAAGAGATGTACGACGCGCTGATACGGCGCCTGCAGTCAGATGGTGGCTACAAGCAGATATACAACAAAGACGGCGTTCTAGTCCTGAAAATTTAACTTTGGGAGCAGTCCCCCATGGCGTGCGGACGCGCCGCCACCATCCATGCCCCCTCGCCCGGGGTCACCGCGCGCGAAGCGCGTGGGGTGGGGAGAGGGTTGGGGCAGAACCCCCCTAGCCCCCCTTGTCAGGGGGGTACCTCGCCCCACACCTTAATCCTCCCGCCGTCTGAGGTGAAGGAGACCAGAAGAATGTTGGGGTGAGGGGTATAGTGGTAGCCTGAACGGGGGTTATTTTCGAAGCAGGTCTTTTTTTAAAGTTTGCCTGACCTGACACCAAAGTTAAGGGGGGTTGTTGAAAGAGAAGTGGGGCAAAAAAGATTGGTTGGTGTTGCTTGGGCTTCTTGCACTGGCGACGCTCGCGTGGTCGCGGGTGCTGTTCATGCGGCAGTGGTCGTTTGGGATCGAGACTGATTTCATCCGGCAGTTTTATCCGGCCCGTGTTTACGCGACCGGATCACTCGCGTCCGGCGTGTTCCCTCTCTGGAATCCGCATGTGCTCTCGGGGCACCCGTTTTTCGCTTCATATCAGACCGCTATGCTTTATCCATTGAACCTCTTGATGGTAGGCTCGTACGCCGCCGCCGGCGCGACGTTCCCGCTCAAGGCCCTGTGCGTGTTCGTGGTTTTCCATTTTTTCCTTGCCGGCGCCTTTACTTATATCCTTTCGCGCGATCTCGTGCTCGGCAGGGCCGGCTCAACAGTTGCCGCTGTCACTTTCATGTTCTCGGGATACCTGGCGGCGCACGCGGGGCACATAAACCAGGTTTCCGCCGCGGCGTGGATGCCGCTGATATTTTTTCTGTTCAACCGCGCGCTGGAACGCCGGCGCTTCTCATGGGCCGTTGGCGCGGGCGTCGCGCTGGCGGCGGCGATCCTGGCCGGACACGTGCAACCGGTCTTTTATCTGTGCGCGCTCCTTGCTGGCCTGACGCTTTTTCGGGCGTGGCAACATTACCGCTGTGAGACTGAAGGAACCGGGATCGCATTCGGGATCGCGTCGCTCGCCATCACGGTTGCGGTCGGCGCGGGCCTGGCGGCGGCGCAGTTGTTCCCGATGTACGAGCTCATCGGGCTATCGACACGGAGTCGGATGCCTTTCGACATCGCTCGAACCTCGAGCCTTCCCAGGTGGCAGACGCTGAACCTTGTGTTCCCAAAATTCTTTGGCGCCAACGTGGCCAACTACACCGGCGGATGGTTTATATGGGAGACGTACGGCTACTGCGGAATAGTGGGGGGGGCGCTTGGGATTGTGGCGCTTTTGCGCCGCCAGCGCGCATTTGTTCTGTTCCTGATGGCGGCGCTTGTTGGATCGCTTATCCTCGCGCTTGGGCCGGCCGGGTACATTTATACGTTGCTTTTCAAGGCGGGGTTCTTTGTCAACCGTTTTCGCAACCCGGCGCGCATCCTTGTGGTGTTCGCGTTTACTTCCGCTCTGCTTGCTGGACTGGGGGCCGACCATATTGTCCGGACATTCGCCGAGGAGGGGCGCGCGCGCTACGCCGCCGCTACGCGCCTTGTCGGTTTTCTCGCGGCGCTGTTGCTCATCCTGACTGGCGCTCTTTCTGTGTTTCTGCTTTTGAGAGGTGGCAAGCCCGTCCAGAACGGCATCGCCTTCAAGAGCATGATAATGCCGGTGGCGCTGCTCCTGTTGTTTCTGGGATTGCTCACGCTGGCGCGACGCGTGAAGCTGAACGCCAGGACGCTGGCGATAGGCATACTTCTTCTGGTGGCGGTGGATCTGATAGCGCAAAACGTCCCGTGGGTGATGGTGAAAGTCAAACCTGGCGATTTTTACGGCGACGCCGCGGCGTCGCGTTACGTGGCCTCACAACATGGCGCCTTTCGCGTCGAGACGGACGCGCATACCATGTATAAGTCGCTGGACAACGGCCCGTTGTACGGCCTGGATAAAGCCACGGGAGATGATTCGCTTGTCCTTGCCGACTACAACAACTACCGTGAGATCATTTTGCCGCAGGTTTCTCCCGGAGTGCAGATAGGGCTGTTCTATGATGGCGCTTTGAACTCCCCGATGCTGGATCCGCTGAATGACGCGTATTTTCTAACGCGCCAGCCGATCAACCCCGTGTTGCTGCGACAGGGCAAGCTCAAGCTTGACCGCCGCATGGGGGGGGTATACGTGTATCGAAACACCACCATCCTGCCGCGCGCCTGGATGAGCGACGCCCGCGCGTACAGCGACAACCAGAGGATTTACGACGAGCTTGTCCGTACGCGCGGGAAAGACATTCGTAGCACGGCCCTGGTCGTGATGCCTGATGTGGCCGCTTCCCGCGGACAGGGCGCGCCCGTGCCGGCGGTCAAAAGGCCCGTGGTTCTACGCGAGCGGTCGGCGCACAGGTTGCTGCTCGAGTGCGATCCGATTAGCCGTGGTCTCCTCGTCCTCTCAGAGATGTACTACCCCGGCTGGCAGGCGTACATCGACGGCAGGAAGGCCGAGACGTTCAAGACGGACCTCATGCTTCGTGGAGTGATGCTTCCCGGAGGCCAGAAGGAGGTCGAGTTCCGCTTCGAGCCGCGAAGCCTTCGAATGGGAATCGCGGTCTCTCTCACTTTCGCCGCGCTTTTGTTGCTATACTTTGGAATCCTTGTTTTCGCATCGCTACGCCAACCGGCGCGAGAGGAAGAAGTTTGAAGCTTTCGGTGATCATGCCGACGCATAACGAAGAGGCGACAATCGAAGAAGTGATTCGCCGTGTCCGCGCGGTCGATCTCGGGGACGTGGCGCTCGAGGTCATTGTGGTGGACGACGCGTCCACGGATTCCACGCCTTCGAGGCTGGCCGCCTTCGAGGGGAAAGAGAACGTGACGGTTTTATCCCACCAGATAAACCGCGGCAAAGGCGCCGCTATCCGCACAGGGCTCGAGTCGGTCACCGGAGACATGGTGATCATCCAGGACGCCGATCTCGAGTACGATCCCGGCGACTACCCGCGTCTTATCGAGCCTGTAATGACCGGGCGCGCCGACGTCGTTTACGGCAGCCGCTTCAAGGGCAGTTGTGAGAACATGGCTTTCGCGAACCTTGTGGCAAACAAGATACTGGCGTGGACGGCCACGTTGCTGTTCGGGAAGCGTATTACAGATGAGGCAACCTGCTATAAGGTTTTTAAGACGGACGTGTTGCGCTCGTTCGATCTTCAGTGCGAGCGCTTCGAGTTCTGTCCCGAGGTGACCGCCAGGGCGCTTCGGGGAGGGTACCGCCTGCTCGAAGTTCCGATTTCCTACCGCGCCCGGACGGTCGAGGCCGGCAAGAAGATTCGCGCGTCCGATGGCATCCAGGCGGTGTGGACGCTGGTGCGCTTCAGGTTCAAGCGCAAGCGCATACGGAAGAGCGCCTGATGATGTTCTGTTAGAATTAGTGGTCAACCCGAACGATATTCAGACCAGGATTCATTTATCAGATGATGATAGAAAGACTCAAAGATCTATGGTGCCACCGGGAGCTCCTCTTCAACATGACCAGGAAGGAGCTCAAGGTCAAATACAAGCGCTCAGTGCTGGGGTTCGTGTGGTCGTTCATGACTCCGCTCATCATGCTGGCCGTCTTCAGCCTCGTCTTTTCAATTCTGGCCAAAACCCCCATGAACTGGTTTGTGATCTACCTGATGTCAGGCCTCTTCCCGTGGCTGTTTTTCGTGAACTCGCTCATGCAGAGCGTTGGCTCAGTCGTCGGCAACCCGGGTCTCGTGAAGAAGGTTTACTTTCCCCGCGAGGTTCTGCCAATCGCCTCGGTAGGCGCGAACATATTCCACTTCATCCTGCAGATGCTGATCCTGCTGCTGTTTCTCGTCATTATCGGCTGGCACTTTTCAATATACATCTTGTACCTGCCGCTGGTGATGTTGCTCGAGATCGTCTTAACGATGGGCCTGGCCCTCTGCATCTCCTCGGCGAACGTTTACTTGAGGGACGTCCAGCACTTCACGGAAGTCGCCACAATGGCGTGGTTCTGGCTGTGCCCTATCGTTTACACGATTGGCGCAGTGATGGGCCAGTTGGGAAGTTTTTTCAAGCTGTACCTGTGCAACCCAATGACCAACATCGTGCAACTTTACCAGTTTATAATCTATAATCCGCGCTTCTACGCCCCAAAATCTTATATAGAAGCGCGTCCACCCAGAGGGCAGCCGGCCGTGATCTACCTGTCTTTCTGGGGCATATTCGCCACGATTGTCCTGTCGGTACTGTTGCTCGTCTTCGGCTACTACTATTTCATCATGAAGGAGCGCGGGTTTGCCGAGCAGATATAACACGGTGATGTGATATGGGATCGAATTACGCGGTAGAAATAAACGGCGTCTCCAAGATGTTTAAGCTCCATCACGAGAATGTGCGGAGTTTAAAGGAAAAAGCGCTCTTTTTCAACAAGCGAGGTTACGAGAAGTTCTGGGCGCTCAGGGACATCGACATCAAGGTCGAAGGGGGCGAGACCCTGGGCATCATAGGGGCAAACGGATCAGGCAAATCGACGTTGCTCAAGCTGATGACGAAGATACTCTACCCGACGAGCGGCAACGTCGTCACCAGCGGCAGCATCGCCGCGCTCCTCGAGCTGGGCGCGGGCTTCCAGCCCGACCTCACGGGGCGCGAGAACGTATATTTGAACGCCTCTATTCTCGGTTTCTCAAAGAAAGAGGTTGACAGGAGGTTTGACGATATCGTCGCGTTCGCGGAGATGGAACGGTTCATCGACAACCACGTGAGAAACTACTCGAGTGGCATGTATATCAGGCTCGGGTTCGCCGTCGCGATAAATGTCGACCCGGACATTCTGATTATTGACGAGGTGCTGGCGGTTGGCGACGAAGCCTTTCAGCGCAAGTGCCTCGAGCGTATCGGAGAGATACAGGACGCCGGCAAGACGATCGTCTTTGTCACGCACAACGTTGAAATCACCAGGGAGATTTGTTCGAAGGTCATCATGCTGGACGAAGGCGTCATCGTTAAGGAAGGCAACCCTCGCGAGGTCGTCAACTATTACCATCAGCAGATGGAGAGCGACGACGCGGAGCGCTCCGAGCGCGGCAACCGCAAGATAGAAGTGCTTGGCGTCTCTCTTCTCGACGAGAAGGATCAGCCGGCCAACGATTTTTATACCGGGCAGGACATGAAGATACGGGTGGCGTATCGCGCCAACGAGCCTGTCGAAGACCCGGTGTTCGGCTTCTCGATAGACGATTACCGTGGTTTCACGGCATACGGCACCAACACGAGGCTAAAAAATCTCAAGTGCGGCACGATCACGGGGGAAGGTTTCGTCCAGTTCGACCTGAAGTCGATGCCGATGCTGGAAGGCCGCTATCTCGTGAGCATAGCTATTCATAACAGGGACGAGAGCACGATCTATCACTGGCTCGATAAGCATTATCCGTTCAGCATGCACTCGGACATCAGTGATGTGGGGCTGCTCTACATACCGTCGAGCGTCACTATCGTCCCAAACCCCGCTCATCGCCCGTCGCGGGGCCCGTCAGTGGAGGCTACTCATGAGCCCGGTTGAGATTGACATCGAGGATCTCCTCACTGACGTGGCGAACGCGCTCAACGAGCGAGAGACAGGCAGGCGCCAGTCGTACCGCTCCGAGGTTCGCGAAGTAGAAGACGTCATCTATCTGATGCCTGGCGCGTGGCAGAGCATCACCAACAGCCTCACGGCGCTGGATCAGAGCCTCGCCCCGATCTCCTCGGCGTTCACTGCCACGGATACGTCGCCGCATGAGCGTGGCGGGATCGCGCACGGTGTAAAAGGGATAGTGAAACGCGCGATTCAGAAGTCCGTGTACTGGTATGTGAACCCGGTAGTCGCGCAGCTTCACAGCATGCACTCGTCCACGGTGCGCGCGATGCACGAAGTTGCCGATCAGGTGAAGAGCATGAACGACCGCCTGGAGATTCTCGAGAAGGACAACCTGACGACGCGTGTGCGGGCCCTGGAGGGAGAGAGGTTCGACGAGAGGATAGGGCGGCTCGAGCGCGCGTGGAGGCAGAAGGACGCGGATATCCGTGAAGAATTTGAGCCAGCGGCGGGCCCGGCGCCCACACTCATAGAGAGTGATCGCGGCGCGGGAAAAGGCCGCGCGCCAGAGTGTGTGGATCCGCTGTTCCACTTTGACTACTACTGGTTCGAGAGCATCCACAGGGGCGACAGGGCGCTGATCAAGCGTCGCCAGCAGCCTTACATTGGTTACTTCGAGGGATGCTCAAATGTGTTGGATATCGGGTGCGGGCGCGGGGAGTTCCTCGAGCTCATGACCGAGAAGGGCATCGGCGGCTACGGCATTGATATCGAGGGCGACTCGGTGCAATCATGCGCAGATCTGGGGCTCGACGCCAGGAAAGCCGAAGCACGTGAGCATCTTGCCGCGCTGGGAGAGAACAGCCTGGATGGCGTATTCATCTCGCAGGTCGCCGAGCACATGACGCCGGGCGAGCTCATCGAGATGGTCGGACTTGCCTGCTCGAGGATAGAGCCTGGTGGATTCATTGTGGTCGAGACGCCGAATCCGCAGTGCCTGCTCATATTCGCGAGTTTCTTCTACGCGGATCTCTCGCACGTGCAGCCGATACACCCCGAGACAATGAGATTCCTCCTGCTATCAGCGGGCTTCAAGGACGTGGAGATCAAGTTTGTCAATCCCGTGCCTCGCAATCAGAGACTTGGTAAAGTTGTGATACAGGACATAGCGCCGGGCGAGATATGGGTAGATGAGCTGAACGCGAACATGGACAAGCTCAACTCCGTGCTGTTCGGCGATATGGATTACGCGGCGATAGCAAAGAAATAGTCACAGAAGGAAGATATGGACGAGCAACCGACTATCGTCATACATGATTGGGACGACACCGACGGGGCGTCAAAACTGGCCCGCTCTCTCTCGTCCGGCCCGCTGGCGGTCACCGCAAGGAAGATTGCCGTTGTTGCTCATGCGGAGCACAGAGCGGCGCGCGAGCTGCTTGCGTCGATGGGTTTTGAAGTTATACAGGCTTCGGTTGGGGCCACGTCGGGTGAGCGAAAGAACATGGGGATCAAATCGGCGCGCGGCGACGTTGCGCTTCTGTCATCGAAAGCCCAGCTCATAGATAACGAGTGGCTTTCAAAGCTCTCCGAGGAGGCGGGATCCTCCCTCGCGGGAGTGGTGGGGTGCAAGGTGGTGGACGATAGAGGGATGATCCTCAACGCGGGCTTTCACGTGCTGTCTCCCGAATGCGAGCTTTTCCCGCTTGGCGGTGGCAAGAAAGATATAAACCAGTACTACTACGCGCGGGAGGTGGAAGGTGTCGATTCCACCTGCATGTACATCCGGCGCGAGGCGCTCGATCGCGTTGGCGGCTTCGACGCGGATCTCGACGGGCACTATGACGATCTTGATTTCTGCCTGAACGTCAAGTCCGAAGGGTTTCCCGTTATGTGCGCCGGTCGCGTGAAGGTAGCCGTGCACGGCGGCGCGGACACGGCGCGCCAGGTCACTGATGCCGCGCACGAGGCGTACCGTGAACGACGGGCGGCGTATTACGCCGACAGGTACGATACCCGTGTCATGTGGCACTCGTGGATCAACGCGCCCACGGGGTACGCGGTTTCTTCGCAGTACCTGGTGCTCGCTCTCGAGCAATTGAACGTGGATGTGCGCTACGGTTTTGTGTACGGCGTCGAGGAGGCGCCGAACGATGACAGGCGCATCATGGAGGTGCGCCGCAAGACGAAAGACCTGGATGTAACTCAGGTTGTGTACGGGCAGGGCGACGTTTTCTTCAAGAACAGTGGCGCTTACAGGGTCGGCTACTCAATGCTGGAGGTCACCGGCATCCCCGCGGACTGGGTCGAACAGGCGAACGCGCTGGACGAGGTGTGGGTTCCGTCTCAATTCAACAAAGAAACGTTTGCCGCGAGCGGTGTCACAAAGCCTTTGTATGTGATGCCACTGGGCGTAGACACAAACTACTTTCATCCATTCATCGATTCGCGCGAGATCGAGGGCCGCTTCGTGTTCCTGTCCGTGTTCGAATGGGGCGAGCGAAAAGCCCCTGAGGCTCTGCTGCAAGCGTACAACCAGGAGTTTTCGTCCAGCGATGACGTGCTCTTGCTCCTGAAGGTCAACAACACCGACCCTGCCGTCAATATCGAACGTCATATCGAGGCTATGCGCTTGAGGGCCGAACGGGCGCCCATGGCGATTGTGCTCAACCAGAACATTTCCAGCTACCAGATGGGCTCGCTCTACTGCTCCAGTGATTGCTTTGTCCTGCCCACGAGGGGGGAAGGTTGGGGCATGCCCACGCTGGAGGCGATGGCGTGCGGGTTGCCGACTATCAGTACCAGTTGGAGCGCGCAGACTGAGTTTTTCAACGATGATGTCGGTTATCCCATCAACATTAAAGGGCTCATTCCAGCGGTCGCCAAGTGCCCTTACTACGACGGCTTCGAGTGGGCGGATCCCGACGTTGACCACCTGGCTTCGTTGATGCGGCGCGTGTACGATAACCGCAAGGAGGCGCGGGCAAAAGGGTTGCGCGCTTCTATCCAGGCGCGCGAGAAGTGGACATGGCTTGACGCCGCCAGGCGCATAAAGGCGCGGCTCTGTGAAATCTCCGGCTGAGAGGAAAATGCTATAATTTCTCTTGGGGTCAGGCAACGTCTACCGCTTTAGCGGTAGACGGAAAGGTAGACGGTGCCTGACCCCTGGCGTCTACCGCTTTAGCGGTAGACGGTGGGAAAGGTGGTGGATAGTTGTCGAAGAAACGGATGGGCGAGGAAGCAAAAACTGAGGCCGCGGTTGAGGAAACGCTTCAGGGCCTTTCTTTGCGCTTGCGCGAAAAATCTCCCAACGGGCATCGCATCCAGACTTTCGATGACGCGGCGCTTATGGAGAACCTTCATCTGACGAACGCCGTCTATGACAGCAACCTGCCGGGGGATGCCACGAGCGAGCGCAAGATCGTGGCGCCGCTGGTCGCCTTCTTCAAGCGCGTTATCAGGAAGTTGACCGCGTGGTACATCGATCCGGCGATGGATCAGCAGCGCATTTTCAATGCGTCTACAACTCACACGATAAACGAGATGAAGCAGTATCTCGACCACATCCAGATAAACGAGGACATTCTTTCTACCATAATGCACCGCGATATCGCGCTCTTCCGCGCGAACGTCCTTTTTCTCAACAGGTATCTGGAGCGGCGCATGGCGGAGTTCGAGAAGGAGCTCGCGCTGCTACGCGCTCACGAAGCATTGCTTGCGGCGCCCGACGGGGAGGTTGGCGGGAATGGCGCCGCCGCCGCGAGCGACCCGTTTGCGACTATTGACATCCTGACTCTGGAACAGCGGGTGCACGGCTCACCCAGGAAAGCGAAGGATCGTCTGCGCGCGTACGTCCCTTGCTTCAAGGGTTGCGAGAACGTCCTCGCCATCGGATGCGGCAGGGGCGAGCTCCTACAGCTCTTCGCGCAGGAAGGCATAAGTGTCAGGGGAACGGAGACTAACCCGACCCTCGTTGGCTACTGCAAAGACAACGAGTTGGACGTCCTGATGGCGAATCCGGTCGATTATCTGGAGACGCTCGCGGACGGCTCGCTCGATGGCATCATCCTCTCGAGATTCGCCGGGCACGAGCCGCCGGCGCGCCTGGTGAGGATGCTCGTATTGTGCAGAAACAAGCTGGCGAGTGGCGCCCCGCTTGTCATAGAGACACCTAATCCGTTCTCGATTTATGTGGTTACTTCATACGCGATGGAGAGTTCCGAGCAGGCTCACCCGCTCCACCCTGAAACACTCAAGCAACTCTGCATCTCATACGGGTTCACCGAGCCGCAGGTCATGTTCCTCAACCCGCTACCGCCGGAGGAGCATCTCGAGGAGCTCGAGCTGGCGATGAGCGGGGTGTTGCTCGATACACGCCAGAAGGAGTTTTTTCAAAAGATCAACGAGAACTTCGGCAGGCTCAACCGCATCCTCTTCAGCCACCGCGACTACGCGATTGTGACAAATCGTGGCGGCGGGGATGGTACATGATGGACGGGTTCAAGTACGAAGATAAAATCGACTTAAGCGATGAAAACCAGACGTACACGAAATCCATCGCGATGGTCGGAAGCAACAAGAAAGTCGTAGATTTTGGTTGCGCGACAGGCTTTGTCGCGCGTGTGCTGTCAGAGAGCGGTTGCGCCGTTACGGGCATCGAGATAGATCCTCAGGCGGCTGAAGAGGCTGCCAGGTACTGTGACGAAGTAATAGTCGGGAACCTCGATGAGATGGATATAGAGCAGGTTCTCGGCCCCGGGAAATATGATGTCGGGTTTTTCGGGGACATCATCGAGCATCTCAAGAACCCGCGCGCGGCGCTCGAGCGCATGCGCGATTTGCTTGCGCCGGGAGGCTACGTCGTACTGTCCGTGCCGAACATCGCGCACGCAAGCATTCGGCTTGCCATACTGAAGGGCCGGTTCGATTATGAGGACACAGGCATTCTCGACGCGACTCACCTCAAGTTCTATACGCGAGAGAGCATTGGCGACCTGCTGGAGAGTTGCGGCTACCTGGTGGAGACCATAGACTCAGTTGATCAGAAAGTGGAAAAAGACGCGCTCCACGAAGCTCTTGACCCGCTGGGACTGGCCAACCTCGAGGAGGTGGTCAAGGCTTTTTCGGAGTGGGAGGCCGTTGCGTTCCAGTACGTGGTGAAGGCGTCGCCGGCGACCGAGGAGGCTCATATGCAAAGGTTGTCTGATGAGAAAGTGAAGGCGGAGCACAGGCTGAGGGTGCTCGAGCGTGAGGTCGTCGAGTACCGCAAAATGGCGGACAACATGAAGAAAATGGAGGCACAGATCGAGAAGATGGAAGCAGAAATGAAAAGAACCAGTGAGTACGCGAAGGCGGAAGTCGAGAAGTCCGGCAAGTACGCGAAGGGCCTCGAGAAAGCTATCCAGGATAAGGACGCCTACATCGCGCAACTCGAGGAAGCGATGGCAGAGAGCAAGCGGCGGGCAGGCTGAAACGCAACACAGCGTTGGTGTTGCGTTGGGGTCAGGCCCCTGTGTTGCGTTTAAGGAAGTTGCGGTCTGATCGGGGTTATTTTCGGATCCCTGGCGAGAGGAACACACCTTGACTGAAAAACCCTCGAGGGGACAGAAAGTTGGACGCGTGTGGTCCGAGGACGCCGCCAGGCGCGCCCGGGGCCGCGCCGAGCCGCGGGTTGACTGGAGTACATCACCAGCCATCCAGAAGATAATCAACAGACGCGTCAGCGGCTCGCCTGACATCGACTGGCTGGAGTGGCTGCTGCAAAAGTATGTCCCTTCGACACTTTCACTTGGGTTTTCCATCGGATGTGGATCGGGTGTGCTCGAGAGGGATGCGATCTCGCGGGGTATCTGCCAGCGCATGGTCGGTTGTGACATTGCTGAAGGCGCCATCGAGAAGGCAAAAGAGAACGCGGGCGACCTGGCGATAACCTACGAGTTGTTCGACCTCGAGTCGGGCGCTCTGCCCAGCGAAAGCTACGACGTAGCGTTCGCGTCCGCGACGCTGCACCACGTCAACAGGCTGGGGCATTGCGCCGAGGAGCTCCACGGGGCGCTCAAGCAAAGCGGCCTGCTGGTGGTCTCGGAGTTCGTGGGCCCAGCGAGGTTCCAGTGGACGCCCGAGCAGCTTCGTATTGTGACCGACATCTACAGTCTGCTTCCCTGGCGTTACAGGTTCAACTATCAGTCGGGCGGGACGGTCGCCCATGTGATGCGTCCTCATCTCTGCTCAATGGTAAAGGACGACCCATCGGAGGCGGTTCGCTCCGCCGACATAGAGAGCGCGCTCGAGCCGTACTTCGAGCTGTTGGAGAGCCGTCCCATAGGAGGGACGATACTGAACCCGCTCCTCGGCGGCATAATGGAGAACTTTGACGAGGAGAGCGAGGTTGATCTGGCTTTCCTCAATGCGGTGGCCGCGCTCGAGGACGCGCTGATGGAAAAATGCGCGCTCGAGTCCGACTTCAAGATCATGGTGTACAGACGAAGGGAATGCTCATCACCCTCTGAAGCTTACCTGGAGGCTGAACAAGCTCGAGGCGATCGAATATCGGAGCAAGAGCGGCGGATAGAGCGTCTCCTCGAAGAGACCGGCTTGCTGTCCGTCGAAAACGAGAAGATTGAGGCCGAGCTGGCGCGGGTTCGTGGGTTCGCGGGAGAGGCCGGTCAGGCTGTCGCTCGGGCTGTCGCGGAGAACGCGCGCCTGAAATCCGGCGTTGTCTTTCGCGTGATACGGGCGCTCAGAGGCTCGGAGGCGGCGCCTCCCCCTACCGGCCCCCCCGATGCAGAAGGAGGCGTCGAAGAGCTTCAAGTCGACAACAGGAGGGATGTGCCGGCGCCGTTCGGTGAAGGCAGTTTCCTGGCGAGCGATCTCGCGCGCGCGGCCTTACGCTATGTCGCCGAAGCGCCGGGAGGGAACGATGAAGATATGACCAGGTCGCTGGCCGCTCTTGAGGTCTATGCTGACGCGGTTCTCGCGAGTAAGGGCATCGTGCCGGCGGCGCGCTCTATTCGAGACATTGCCGTTCTTCAGGATATGGAGATAGACAGGCTCACCAGGGGAATCACGGCATTGCGCGAGTACAGCCAGTCTCTCTCGAGAGAAATCGGCTCAGTTTACGCGCAGATGGATGGCGCCAGGCTGGATCGTGAGAGGTTGGCCGCTGAGAGGGAGGTTCTCCGAAAGCGGGGGCCTCTCATGTACTGGCGGCTCTTCAAGCTGAAGGCGAACTCCTCACACCTCTCTTGAGCCGCGTCTCTAAAGGCGCGGATCCATCTGGCATGGCCTTGAGAGGTGGAAGCGCGGACAGGCACGGCGCGAGGCCTGTTTTTTTGTATAGTTCCTTTGTATATCATGTGCTGAAATTCAAGTGTGTGGAGGCATCTTTGAGCAAGATTCTTGTGCTCGGGCACGCTCCCTTGCCGTGGGAGGATCTCGCCAAGTCATACGGGCCGGGAACGAGGACGTGGCAGTTCGCCCTTCCACTGCTTCAAGACGGCCACGACGTCACCGTCCTCGCGTCCCGCATACCGTTCGTTTACCCCGAGAACATCGAGCCGGTCGAGAAATGCGAGGAGCAGGGATGCACGGTGTACAGGGTCACACAGCCGGAGTTCGAGGTCGGCGGCATCACCGACCGGTTGATGACCGACCTGGATCCGGACTGCGTCGTCGCGGCGACCGCTTACCCGTCTTACGTCGGGGCTACGTACGCGGGTGAGCGCCCGCTCTGGGCCGACGTCTTCGGGAGCTACCTTGCCGAGGCGCAGGCCAAGGCGGCCGTGTACTCCGACGACTCCTTCATCGACCATTTTCAGAGGGTTAACAACCACATCATCTCCATGGCGGATCGCTTCAGCACGGTCTCCGAGCGCCAGGCTTGTGAGTTGGTTGGACAGCTCGGGGTGAACGGCAGGCTCAACTCCGGGACCCTCGGTTATGACTTCGCGCGCTCAATACCGTGCGGAGTCGTAGACAGGGAGTTTCCGTCTCCGGCTTACCCGGACGAGAGGCTGGGCCCATTGGATTTCATCGTCCTCTGGAGCGGCGGCTTCAACACCTGGACAGACGTCCGCACCCTCTTTGAAGGGCTCGAGTTCGCCATGTCGGAGCGAGAGAACATACACTTTGTGTCCACCGGCGCCGAGATCGAGGGTCACAATGACAGGACTTACCGGGATTTCGAGCGGATGGTCGCTTCATCCAGGTTCAGAGAGCGTTTTCACCTGCTGGGCTGGGTGAAAAGGAGCGAGGCCCTGTCGTTCTACGGCACAGCTTCGGTCGGGATCAACATTGACGCCATGCACTACGAGGTGATGTTCGGCAGCAGGAACCGTATTCTGGAGTGGGCGCTCGCCGGGCTGCCCGCCGTCTCCACCGACCTCTGCGAGCTCACGTCGGAACTGTTCTCAGAGGGCCTGCTGTTCGCTGTCCCGGTCGCCGATCCGCCCGCCCTCGCCGGCAGGCTCCTCGAGCTGGAGCGTTCCAGGGACAAGCTCATCGGGGTCTCCCGCCGGCTCAAGAGCCACGTCCTCGAGCGCTACTCGTTTGAAAGGACAACGGTTCCGTTGAGGGAATGGGTCCGGCGCCCGACGCGCGCTCCGGACTTTGCCGACAGGGTCGGCTTGCGGAACGAAGCGCTGGTTGCCGCGCGCCGGGTTTTCACCCCACCGATAACGCCGGATTCTCCGATTAGAGAGAAGCTTGTGTTTTATCTCAAGAACGAGGGAGTCGCGAGCACTTTGAGGAGGTCGGCCGGACTGCTCGGGAGGCGGGGCGCCGGGCGATGAGTGTCCGCTTTTGTTGCTCGAGCGCGTATAAACAGCGTGAAGAAGTAAGTTGCCGCATGCTACGCGCACGCTGCGGATTTCATCCCGGACAGGAGATGATGTTTGAAGATAGCGTATTTCAGCCCGCTGAACCCAATAAAATCGGGCGTTTCTGATTACTCGGAAGAGCTCCTCGAGTACCTTGGCGGCTACGGAAAGATTGACCTGTTCATCGATGATTACCGCCCCTCCAACTCCTGGATATACGAGCAATTCAATGTTTTCAACTACCGGAGGATATTCGAGAACCACGGCAAGAACGATCACGATGTCAACATTTACCACATCGGAAACAACGACAATCACTCGTACATCTACCAGGTGTGCCTGGAGTATCCTGGCATAGTCGTGCTCCACGAACCCATGCTTCACCATTTCATCTTTTCACAAACGATAGGGAATAACCGCGTGCGTGACTACCTGAGAGAGCTTGACTACTGCTATAACTCACGGCGAGCCGAGATCATCAAGAGCACGCTCGAGGAGCGCGACGAGAACTCGTGGTACGACTACCCGCTGCTGGACAGGATAGTCGATTCCAGTCTGGGCGTTATAGTGCACAGCGAGTTCGCGCGCGCCAAAGTGCTGGAGGTAAATCAGTGCGCGCGGGTCAGGAGGATATCGCATCACTGGTCGCCGCCACCGCCCGACCACATGCGCACTCCGGAGAGGTTGCGCGAGACACTGGGCTTTCGACCGGAAGATTTTCTTGTCGGCTCGATGGGTTACATCAACTCGAGCAAGAGGATAGACGCGCTCCTTCGCGTCATAGCGAAGGCTAAAAAGATGGGATACCCCGTGAAGCTTCTTCTCGTCGGGAAGATGCTGTCAGGTTCGGAGGTGCTCAGGTGGATCGAGGATCTTGATCTGGAAGATGATGTCCTTGTCTCCGGGTTTGTGGACACTATGACGTTTGCCGAGTACCTGAACGTGCCGGATCTGTTTGTGGCGCTACGCTATCCGAGCGCCGGCGAGACCAGCGGCAGCGTAATAAAAATGATGGGCGCCGGCAAGCCCGTGGTAGTGTCGGACCGGTACGCGTTCGGCGAGTTCCCCGACGACTGCTGCGTCAAAGTCGCAGCTGGCGAGAATGAAGAGGACGAGCTGCTCGAGAAGCTCGTTTATTACATGGACAACCCCGACGAAAGGCTCGCGCTCGGGGAGCGGAGCCAGAGGTATATCCTGAAACATCACGACATCCAGGACGCCGCGCGCGGATATGTCCACTTCGCCACGGAGCTGCTGTCGGGCGGTTAGGGCGCATGCTCGCCCACCATCTTTGCATATGCGGTAACATTACCGAATAGTTCAAAGGAGTTGTCGGTTCCAAAAGCAAATAAATACTTACACAAAAATATCTATCGTAAGTGGAGCTGAAACGAGACCGGAGGGGGCTGGTGATTCACATTAAATTACGAAGGACGACTATCTTGAGAGGAAGCGCGATCGCGGCGGGCGCGGCGATATTTCTTATTGCCATGACGTTGCCGTGGGGCTCGGGGCGCGGAACAACACGGCCCACGTCCGGTGGAATACAGAAAGCGCTTGCCGGCGACGTCGCTCCCAGAGATCGCCAGTTGCTCGGCCTTTTCAGCGAAAGCGTCGGGAACAACCTCAAGGTCAAGATCCCATCCTCGCAGTGGGGGAGTGTGCGAAACGTGCGCTTGTTCGTGAAGTGGAAGTTTGTCGAGGGCGCTGGCAAAGGCCGCTATACGTGGATCGGTCTCGACAGTGAGGTCAACAACGCTTTGAGCCTCGGCGTCAACAGCATCCTGTTGACCATCACCGGTCCGGTGCCCGTCTGGGCGACGAACCCCGCGAATCCCAACCCTTCTTATCAGGGACCCCCAAAGAAAATAAAGGATTGGGGCGACTTCTGCGGCGCCGTGGCGGCGCGTTACAAGAACTACGTGGATTACTACCAGGTGTGGCAGGAGCCGGGTTGGGATACCGACTCGCCGCCCGGACAGGCGGGCATGGTTTATTACTCGGGTGACTGTGACTACAGTTACCTGGGCATGCTCAGGGCCGCGTACCCCGCGATCAAGAACGCGGATCCGGACTCGGAAGTGATCTCTGGAGCGATGCTCAACGGGATCACTCACAGCCCCGGTGACCTCAGTCACTACGAGACGTTGCTCTCCGGCGCCAACCAGGATGTATCGATGAAGGTGACTGCGGACAGGAACATCGTCGCCGAGCGTCCGATGTACTTTAATTATCACGGCGCCTGGAAAGGCGGCACGGTGGAGCTCGGCGTCAAACAGCCCAATAAGGAATGGTATCTCGCCGAAGGCGCGACGCACCCCGGCTTCGAGGAGTGGATCTGCATCCAGAACCCGGGCAGCGCATCGGCCAGCGTCGGCATCACTTACATGTTCCCTGGAGGAAAGACACAACAGCAGAACCTGACGGTCAGCCCCAACTCTCGCTCGACTGTTGATGTCAATTTCGCTGTCGGGCTCTATAAGGACGTGTCGGCGCGTGTTACGTCGAACCAGCCGATAATCGTCGAGCGTCCGATGTATTTCATGTATCACGAGGCATGGGACGGCGGATCCGTCGAATCCGGCGTTTCCACCCTTTCGAAGACATGGTACCTGGCCGAGGGCGCGACACAGCCGGGATTCGAGGAGTGGATATCTCTCATGAACCCCGGATTGGCACAAACTAACGTCAAGATCACCTACATGTTCCCTGGAGGCGCGACGCAGGTTCAGCACTTATCTATGCCACCCACATCACGAGAGACGGTGCTGGTGAACAAAATCGTCGGGCCGAACAAGGATGTTTCGGCAATGGTCGAGGCGGATCAGGCGATAATCGCCGAACGTCCGATGTATTTTATGTATCACGGCGCGTGGGCCGGCGGACACTCGCAGGTCGGCGCGACTTCAGCAAACACCTCCTGGTTTCTCTCAGAGGGTACAACCAGGAGCAACCAGTACGACGGAGCTTTCGAGGAGTGGATATCCATACAGAATCCCGGCAACGCGCCGGCCCACGTGAACTTCAAATATATGTTTACGGGCGGCGCGACTCAGGACGCTCAGAAGACCGTAGCGGCGCACTCGCGCGAAACAGTGCTGGTCAATGGCGTGGTCGGCCCCGACAGGGACGTGTCGGTTCAACTCGATTCGGACCAGCCCATAGTGGTTGAGCGGCCCATGTACTATAACTACCACAACAGCATCGCGGGCGGTGACGTGGAACTGGGCTGCACCGGCGCCGGCAAGACGTGGTATTTCGCTGAGGGCACTACCCGGTCCGGCTTCGAGGAGTGGACGACGCTTCAAAATCCGAATGCGGAGAGCGCCACCGCGACGATCACGTACATGTTCTCGGATGGCACCACGCAGCAGCAGTCAGTCGGCCTTCCGGCTAACAGCAGGACGACAGTGGGTGTGAACCGCGCTCTGAGCATGGCGAACGTGTGCGACATGCTCGCCATCCACCCGTACGACTATCCGGAGCATTGGGCCTGGTACTACCAGTACGTCAGAGGCATCCAGCAGAGAATGGGCTTTGACGGCAAGGAGTTGACTGTAACCGAGATCGGGTGGCCGCACGCGGGCAACGTCGCGTTTTCCAATGAGGGGCAGAGGCAGGCGATTGGAGACAAGGGGGTAGGTTCGCTCTGGGGGGTGGGTTGCAGAAAGATATGGATATTTGAGGACGTTGACCCCGCCGTCTCGTGGGACAGCGCGTACAACGGCATGTACGATTACAACGGAAACGCGATGCCCGCCTGGAACGAGTACAAGAGATGGCAGGGCATACTGCTTGATTACGGGAACAAGCCAAACCACCTGTGGTAGCCGTTTGACAAGAGTCGTTTCCGAGCGCTTCACTCCGGTGGCGCCTCCAAAGACGCGTTTCAGCGCAACACTGGAAAATAGCATCCTGGAAAAACCAATAAGTTTCGCGAGGCGACACTCCACCGGCATTGCGCTCACACTGATTTTCGCTCTTTACTTTGCGACAAGACTCATCGACCTCAAGAGCCTTCCAATATTCTGTGACGAAGGGGTTTATATCAGGTGGTCACAGAAGGTGCTTTACGATCACAACTTCTTTGTTACCCTTCTGGATGGAAAGCCCCCGCTGCATCAATGGTTTGTCGCGCCTTTTCTGGCGGTATTGAAGAGTCGTCCATTGATCGCGGGGCGCCTTGCCTCAGGTAGCGCTGGAGCGCTTACGACCGTTGGCATGTTTCTGCTTGGCAGGGATTTGAAGGACTCGAAGTTTGGAGCATGGGCCGCCCTGCTTTACGTTCTCTGCCCGTTTGCCATCTGGTATGACAGGCTGGCGCTAACAGAGAGTCTCATGGTAGCGATTATCGTGTTTTCAATTTATTTCGCGATCCACGCGGCGGTTTCCGGCAATCTACTGTACCTCATCGGCACAGGGATTACAGCGGGCCTTGCGCTGCTCACAAAGGGGACCGCGTTGGTCCTTTTTCCTGTCGTGCCTTTTGCGTATGTGCTCAAGCTTCCACATCAAAAAGATCGGGAGAAAGCGTGGCCGCAGCGAGGCTGGGTGTTTTCTGTTGCCTTTTCTCTTCTTCTGGGCTACGGAATTTACAGCCTGTTGCGCTTGAAGATCAGCTTCGGCCTCCTGCTTGATACCAGTTCCACCCGGACACTATCCCTCTCATATCTCCTGACCCACCCACTCGCCGTTTTCCCAAGAAATGTGGGGGCAGGATTCCGCGAGCTTTTTATAATGCTCACCCCTGTCTTTTTCGTCATGTGCTTTGCGGGGCTCATCCTTGGCCTGGCAAAGAAATGGAGGCCTTCCGCTTTCCTTTGCATATGGTTTATCGTTTCATTCGTTATGGTCTCCGCAACTTCCAAACAGCCCTGGTCCAGGTTCTTCCTTGTGGCGCTGCCGCCGATGCTTTTTGGCGCGGCACTGATCGCCACCGAGTTTGCAGCGCTGTTTCGCCGCGAGAGGAAACGCGCGAATGTGACACCCATGGTCGCCATCGCTCTTGTTGTCCTGATACTTGCAGCCGTCATTCCTCTTGGAGTGGAGATGGAGAGAGTAATCACAGATCCGGCAAAGGCCTGGTTGCCCTCCGAGGCGCGAACAGAGTTTATTGACGGTTGGACCGCGGGCCGGGGGATAGAAAAAACCGCGTATTACCTGGACAAGAAAAGCCAGAGCCGGAAGATCACCGTGTACACAAACCACGGGCTGTTCCCCGGTTTTGCGCTGGACATCTATTTCTATGACAATCCAAACATCGAGTATTGGGTCGCCGCGCCCCTGAGTCAGCTTTTGGAAAAGATGAGGCAATCCGCGAAGGCGCGTCCTACCTACTGTGTGTTGAATGACATTTCCGAGCTACCCGCCCAATGGCCTTTGATAGAGATCAAAAGGTTTCACAAAGGTAAAGGCAAATACATGTTTCTTGCGCGGTATGACAGTGGGAATCCGCGTTAGCGCCTGAGTCAACTCTCAATTGTCGGGGAAAGCCGCGACACTTTGTTAGTTGCTATACTGTTTTTGGAAATATGGTTTGGTCGCAATTATTCAGATTGTCCGCGTCTGAGAGACATGGCTCAAGCTCCCTCGCTCACCAAGGTAGAGGGTTGGGGTGGAGGGGTACAGGTAATACCGCCCCCACCTTAATCTTCCCCCCTTCAAGGGGGAGGAAAAACAGACGCGGTTCAAGGAACAGGCCCCAGCGCAATGCGCGAGATCGCAACTCCAAGTTGCCTGACGTCATTGGATTTTTTGCCGAACACCTGGTTGGGCGCCCAGGTGGGAACCTCGATTCGGAACTTTATCTCCTTGGTTCCCGGGTCGGGGAGCGAAGCCTTGTCGAACGTGATGGCGTACGGCACAAAAGCGCCGCTGTTCACAGCGAGTGTTCCAATAAGCTTGTCCTGCGCGTAGACGGCCACCGGAACCTTCTCCTCCGTGGAAAGTGGCCTGCTCCCTGTTGAGATGTCAAGGCTCAAGGTTAGATTGTTTTTTGTTTCCACGTTCGGCATCTTGAAGCTCGCTGTGCCCTTGCTCCAGCGGCACGTGCCTTGCTCAGAGGGATAGAAGCCGTCGATGACGCACAAAGTGTCGGCGCCGCCTATTTTGACAGAGCACTGCTCTGCGGTCGGTTTGGCGGTGGCCTGATAAACCGCAAGAGTGAAGCCGAACGGCACGGTCTTCTTGGGCGCCAGGTCGTACTCTTGCTGTAAGACTTTGAAAGACACCGGGACGGCCCCGACAGGGCGCAGGAAAAGATTACTGACCGCGGCTGGCACGCCGTCTCCGAAGCCGACGAGATAGACCTTATGCCCTCCGGCCGCGAGCTTCTCATAGATATTGTCGAACGTGGGCGCGTCGCCGGCGGCCCCGACCAGCGGCACGGCGTGGATCCCGTATATGTATCTCATGATGTCGGTGTAATAAACCATGCTGTATCTGCCGTAGAAGACGGCCGCCGTGTTCGGCCCTCCGATGAGCGCGTTCAGATCGTTCATGGACTTGAGCGCCCCGTCGTACTGAACTATGGGGTATAGCTTCGCGGTGTAGAGAGACGTGAAGACGAGGGTGACCGCCAGCGCCCCGACCGCCAGCGCCCCGACCGCTCTCCGTACGAGCCTGCGCTTGAATACATCCGGCACCTTGACCACCGCGTACGCGATCATGATCGCCATGAACGGAATCACGACCGGCATCAGCCTTCTCAAGGCAAAAAAGTGAAGGGGATTGCAGGCGATGTTCCAAAAGAACAGAGCTGTAAAGAAGCATGAGATAACGAACAGCGGAACTGTCTTCACTCTCAGTCGATAGAGCACGAAGAGCGCGAGCCCCAGTATGAAGAGAATGATGCCGATGTGCGTGAAGTACCAGGACATTCTCACAAAAGTCTGCGGCAGGCGCGAGCCGAAATTGGTGGCCGCGGGGAGCGCAAGTTGCCCCTTGGCCATAACGGGTCTGATGATGTAGCCGTATAAGCTTACCAGCGTGACAAGCGCGGCCACGATGGGCCTCCATGCTCGTTTGAGAAACTGGAGCGGGTGAGCGACACTGGCACGGGCTCTCTTTGAGAGGAGAAGGATCACGCATACGGCTGCCATAAACGCGAGCGCCGCTATAGACCCCCTTATGACAGGGGAATTCATGTAGCTTCGTACCGAATGGGCGCCCAATTCAGTCATGTATGATCCGGAGAAGCGTTTCTGGCTGTAGAGCGAGTGGGCAAGAAGGATGCCCATGGGTATCGCGAACCACAGGAAGTACAGAACAGAGCGCTTTTTTCTTATTGAATCGATGATGAAAACAACGAGGATCGCGAAGAGCGGCGCCATTATCGGATAGAGTTCAAAGCGAGCGGTAAAAGCGAGGCCGAAGGCCAGCGCCGCCAGCAAGCCGGCGTAGCCGCTTCCCTTGGGGTAATAAAGGACGAGGAAGAACAACCCAAGGAAAACAAGCAACTGGGTGAACATCTCCGGGATCGGGTATCTCGCGAACCAGACTGACAGCGGAATTAGAGACAGCGCCAAACCCGACAGCACGGCGGTTCTGGCGTCGAGGAGGCGCCGAACGAGGAGCATGATAATAAGCAAAGAGAGCAAAGCGAAACAGGGGTTCATCAATGTCAGCATCCACCGCAATCCAAGCAGCCTGTAGGCTATGGCTATGAGAACAGAGAAAAGGGGAAAGTATCTCGTATAGATCGTTCCGGATTTTTGATCCTTTATGCCAAACCCCGCCAGATATTCCCGCTCGCCTCTCACCGCCGGGGGACCGTACAGCATGCCGGCTTCGTCCGGCGTCAACTTCGACAGAGTTTCGTTCTTGAGGAACACACGCCCGTGGTCGGCGATGTTCACGCCCTCCACCAGGTAGGGACTCACGTCGCGCTCGGTCAGAACCGCTTCCCACCTGCCGATGAATAGAGCGGACGCCAGAATCATTACGGCAAGCACGCCGATTTGAAACCACCCGTGCTGGAAAACCATCGCAGCGTGAGGGCGAATGCCCTTTTTTTTCGCCAGCCAGAGGGCGGCGAAGACGACTGTGACCAAAACCATCAAAGCCGCCAGCCTGGTGAGCGTGTAAACGGACAACTCGACCAACAGAAAGCCGATCAACAACGTGAGCATAAGGCTTGCGCCTGTCGAAAGCGCGACGATCTCGAAGACGAGGAGATCAACCTCGAAGCGGTCTCTGACGTACATGATCAAGGCCGCTCCCGGAAAGAAGAACAAGACAGGGCTGACCATCAATATCTTCAGGATGTTTACCGGCTGCAAAAGGGGCCTCCTTGTCAGTTGACGTTTTTCATGGGCTCGCTCTAACCGCAACATTATACTACTCCAGCCTCTCTTGGCAATACTCAATGTATTGAGTAATAATACTCAATGTAATGAGTAATTAATGACGAAAGACGGACAGGGGAACAACAGAATGGCGCAACTCTATGTCCGAACTATAAACAAACAGTTGGAAAGGCGTATCAGGGAACCCCGGCAATTCATGCAGGTGCTGTGCGGCCCGCGTCAGGTTGGCAAGACAACCGCGATAAAGCAGATTTTAGAAAAGATGAGTTGGCCGTCGCGGTACGCTTCAGCCGACCGGCCGGCGTTGCATGACTCTGCCTGGCTGGAGGAGCAGTGGGAGGTCGGGCGCTCACTTGCGAAACGGCGCAACGCCGTGCTTGTCATTGATGAAATTCAGAAGGCGCCCGGCTGGTCGGAAGTCGTCAAGCGATTGTGGGACGAGGACACTTTCGACGGGTCGTTGCTTCGAGTGGTTCTTCTCGGATCGTCCCCGTTGCTGGCGCAGAAAGGGCTCACCGAGAGCCTCGCGGGGAGATTTGAGATGGTCAGGGCGGGACACTGGTCTTTTGCGGAGTGCGAGGAGCACTTCGGCTGGGATCTGGACACTTACATCTTCTTTGGGGGATATCCCGGCGCGGCGCCTCTCCTCAAACAGCCGGAGAGGTGGGCGCGGTACATTCAGGAATCGCTCATCGAAACAACTATATCCAGGGATATACTGTTGATGACGCGGGTGGACAAGCCCGCTCTTCTCAGAAGGCTATTTGCGCTGGGTTGTGAATACTCCGGGCAGATCCTCTCTTATCAGAAGATGCTGGGACAGTTGCGTGACGCTGGAAACACGACGACACTGGCTCACTATTTGGAGCTTTTGAGTGGCGTGGGTTTTCTGACGGGGCTTGGCAAGTTTTCCGGCCAGGCTGTCAGAAAAAGAGGCTCGAGCCCAAAGTTGCATGTGTACAATACGGCGTTGATCACGGCGCAGTCCGGATTATCCCTCAAGGAAACCAGGGAGGATCACGTACAATGGGGGCGTCTCGTTGAATCGGCGGTAGGCGGGCGCCTGCTGGAAATCTCAATGAAGAGAAACCTGGGGCTCTTCTACTGGCGCGAGGGAGACAGGGAAGTTGACTTCGTAGTGCAGGCGGGGAATAAGATAGTCGCAATCGAGGTCAAGAGCGCCCGGACCAGGCACGCGCTTCCTGGCATGGCCGCCTTCGCGAGCAAGTTTGCGCCCCGGCATAAACTACTGGTTGGCAAGGGCGGCATCCCGGTCGAGGAGTTTCTAAAGAGCGATTTGTCACAGTGGCTTTGAATGTTTACCCATAGTCATATTGATGTCACAAAGCAACGAGCTGTCGCGCATGATTGGCGCTTAACGGCACGGAGGTGTTTTTGGAAGATCGAGGTTTGCCACTCGCGGATGAGGCTCAACCCCGCGTCTCGATAATCATTGTGCTTTTCAACAGCGCCGATTACATAGAGGCGTGCATCGAGTCTTTGCGCTCCGTTGAGTACCCGAACATTGAGCTCATCATGGTCGATAACGGTTCACAAGACGGTTCCGCGCGGCTTGCCAGGGAGGCGGCGCGCCGTGCCGGAATCGAATGTTTCTTGAGCGTTCTCGGAAGGAACCGTGGGTTTGCCAGAGCCAACAACATGGGCTTCGCGCTATCCACGGGCGGTATCCTGCTGCTCTTGAACCCCGACACCGAAGTTTATCCCGATACCGTGACCGAGATCGTCCGAGCCTTTGACGATCGGTCTGTCGGCGTGTGCGGGTGCAAGATATACGATCCCGATCGCCAGACCATCCAGCACGCGGGAGGGTACGTCCGTGACAACGGGCTGTCGATGCACTATGGAGTTGGAGAGAAAGATGAGGGCGCATACGAGGAGCTCCGGGACGTCATGTACGTGACGGGCGCCGCGCTTGCCGTGAGGCGCGACATCTTCGAGAGAGCCGGTATGCTCGACCCCGGTTACTACCCGGCGTACTTCGAGGAGACAGACCTCTGCCTGAGTGTCCGCCGGATGGGGCACAGGGTTGTTTATGTTCCCGGCGCGCGTGTGATGCATCACGAATCGACGACTACCGGCAAGTTTACCGAGAGATATTACTACCTCTATCACAAGAACCGGATCAGGTTTCTGCTCAAGAACTTCTCGTGGCGGTTCCTGCTGGATCGGGCCCTGCCCATGGAACAACGCTGGACAGGGATGATAGCGCCGGAGGAGCAGGCGATACCGCTCAACAAGGCATATCTTGCGAACATAGCCGCACTTCCGCGAACGCTCGTGGCGAGGCGCGCCGCCGATCGCCGCCTGCGCGCTCCGCGGATCGAGGACACCGTATCGCATTTCAACTGACGGATATTGACGGAAACCTGGCGCGGATGCAGCGGCGTTCGCTTGCGAGTATTTATGGAATGGAGCACTTAGATTGAGGAGAGTAATCGTCGCATGAATAGAGTGTTATGAAGTTGATTGTCGTCATGGGCCGTGAGCCCGCGTACACCAGAAACAAGGTCATACTCGACGGCCTCAGGGCTGAGGGCGTCGAGCTTGTCGAATGCGTCGATTCGGCGGGCAACTATCCCGCGCGTTTTCTCAAGGTGATGGGGAAGTTCCTTGCCGGGTCTCGCGGGGACAGCGACGCAGTGTTCGTCGGTTTCTTCGGGCAGCCACTGATGCCTTTTGTGAGCAGGCTTACCCGCAAGCCAGTCGCGCTCGACGCTTTCCTTTCGGGCTACGACACGATGTGCTTCGACAGAAAAAAGTTCCCACCCGACTCCGCGCGCGGCAGGCTATTTTATCGTCTCGACAAATCCGCCTGCGAGAGAGCAGACGTGGTTCTCCTCGACACGAACGCGTATGTCGATTACTTCGTGGAGACGTTTGGGCTTGCCCGTGAGAAGTTCAGGCGTGTTTTTGTCGGGGCTGAGACGAACGTTTTCTATCCGAGAGACGACGGAAAAAATGACGGCGCATTCAACGTTTTCTACTACTGCACGTTCCTCCCTGTTCACGGGGTCGAACACGTGCTTGATGCCGCTCGCATCCTGGAAGGCGAGCGGGACATAAGGTTCAAGGTCGTTGGAGCGCAGAAGGACAAAGCCGGCACCCTGTCTGGCAACATAGAACTCGTGGAATGGATCGATTACAGCAAGCTTCCGGAATCGATTGCGGCGGCCGACATCTGCCTCGGCGGCCACTTCTCAAACGTCGCGAAGGCCAGCCGGGTGATAGCGGGAAAGACGTTCCAGTTTCTCGCAATGAGGAAGGCGACCATCGTGGGCGACAACCAGGCGAACAGGGAGCTTCTGACGCACAAGAAAGACACACTGATGGTAAAAATGGCGGACTCCGAATCGCTTGCGAGCGCAATTCGCGAACTCAAGCAAGATGAGGGGCTGCTGAATCGGATAGCAGGCGAGGGTTACCGCACCTTTGAAGAAAACTGCACACCGGAGATCATCGGGGCGCAGGTGGCTCGAATCATCAGGGAAATCATCGGCTAGCTGTTGATGGCGTCGGAGAGCCTTGTTACATAACGGCGGAGCATGTTTCGCGCGTCTGTGTCGTTACATATTTCGTTTTTGAACCGGCGCCTTTTCCTGACGCATGCAGGGATTCTCATCAAGCCCTGCACAGTTCCTCTGATAACCGCGAGAAGCAGCGATGCGGTAGAGAGGTTTTCTCTGTATGACTCCAGCCGTCGGCCGCCCCCGCGGGAGGTGAGTCCGGCAACGACCAAACTGGCGAATCTGTACAAAGTGAACAGCGGCGAAACCGCGATGTCGCGCGTCGGATAGTTTTTTGCGAGAACACACATGCGGTTTCTCTCCACCAGGGAGATTTTTCGGGCCGGGTTTCCGCCGCTGGCGCCGTGCCGGTGCCTGCACATCGCCTCGGGGCACAGAAGCGAGCGATACCCCGCGAGTCGCCCCCGCCAGGCGATGTCGACGTCCTCCATGTAGGCGAAGAAATCCTCGTCGAAAAGACCTGTTCTTTCAAGTGCGGATCGCCTGTAAAGAGATGCGCCAGCGCAGGTTCCGAAAATATCCGTTTCACCGTCGTATTGCCCGATGTCGGCATGGTTGATGCCCCTGTTGAACGCGGAGCCATCGCGCCAGATCACTATGCCCGCATTGTTGAATATCTTTTTGCCCGAACCCTCATCGAAGAAGTACATTTTCGGCTGGCACGACCAGACATCGCCTGACGATGAGTTCATGGTGTCGACGAGCGACTCCAGGCAATTCTTGTCCAGTACGACGTCGTTGTTTAGCGTGAAAACGTACTCGGCGCTTTTTCTTTCGAGGATGTGTTCAATGACACGGTTGTTGCCTGCGGCAAACCCCAGGTTGACAGGGGACCTTATAACCTTGATCTGAGGGAACCCGCGTTCGATGAGTTCAACGGAACCGTCGGTTGAACCGTTATCGAGGAGCAGAACCGAGAATTGTTTGAACGTCTGCCGCTCGAGTGCCGCTAGGCACTCGGCGAGATACGCCTCCCCGTTGTAGTTGACAATCACGACCGCGACGCGGTCTGCTTTCTCCATCACTACCCTGCTTTCTTCTGTGTCAACATGAATGAGACACCTGCTCCCCAATAGTTTACTGTACAACTGAGCAAGTTGAGGGCGGGAAGAAGGCCTCCCGTTGAACCGCGTCTCTAAAGGCGCGATTTCGTTTGGCCACAAGGCGGTCCGAGATGACGCCCACATCCGATCTCTCCCTTTCAGCGGAATAGCCGGCTTGCTGGCGCTGTCCCATTGGGATAATGTGTCATATACAACAGTCAGAGTCAGGGAGGCTCACGTGAAGATCAACAAAGTCAGCGTCATAGTGCCCACATACAACGAAGAAGAGGCCATCGCCGGCGACCTCGAGGTCATCCTCGAGACCATGGAGGCTTCGCGGTGGGAGTATGAAGTCATTGTAGTCAACGACGGCTCGACCGACAGAACCGCCGAGGTTGTCAGGGGTTTCGAGAACGTGAAGCTTCTCGAGCACAGGGAGAACCGTGGCGGCGGGTTCGCGCGCAATACCGGTATAAAGGCCGCCACGGGAGATGTGGTCATGGTCACAGATGGTGACGGCACCTACCCGAACCAGGACATGCCGAAGCTCCTCGAGATTATGGAAAACGAAAACCTCGACATGGTGGTGGGAGCGCGCACCAAAGAGTCGGGGACGATGCGCTTCCTGCGGATGCGCGCGAAGTGGTTCATTCGCAAGCTTGCCGAAAAGCTTTCCGGCTTCAGCATCCCTGACCTCAACTCGGGCCTGCGTGCGATGAAAAAGGACGTGTTCATGCCGTTCATGGACATCCTGCCGTGGGGGCACTCCTGGGTTTCGACGATCACGCTCGCGATGTTGTCCTCCGGTTACAACGTTGACTTTGTGGACATCGACTATTTCCCGAGGAAGGGCGCCAGCACTTTTCATCCGATCAAGGATACTTACAGCTACATCACCCTGGTGATCCGCACGGTGACGTGGTTCAATCCTCTCAAGGTGTTCTTCCCACTGGCGCTCCTCACCATAGCGACCGGTATTGTCAAACTGATAGCAGACTCCATAATCCACAACTATTTCCGCGTGACTGGCGTCACCATCATCGTGCTACTGGTGGGCATACAACTGGTGGCGCTCGGCCTGCTCGCCGATCTTGTTGTGCAACGCGTTAGACGACCGTGACGAAAGCACGTTAATGTCAGCGTCATCTCTCGAGAAACGAATAGCGGATCGCACCGCTGTGGTTGGCGTTGTCGGGTTGGGATACGTCGGGATCCCGCTCGCGAGCCGCGTCATGGAGTCCGGTTATCCGTTGAGGGGCATCGACAAGTACGCAGGCGGCGAACGCCTGGAGGAGCTCGGCGAGCTTGGCATAGAAGCATCTAATGATTTTGACGTGCTGCGCGACTGTGACATCGTTTTGATTTGCGTGCCAACCCCGCTCGCGGAAGGGCAACTGCCCGACACTTCCTTTATATCTGATGCGACGGTTGACATTTGCGCGAATCTCGCGCGCGACGCCGGTCCTCGGCTGGTTGTTTTAGAAAGCACGTCTTACCCGGGCACGACAAGAGAGATAATGCTCCCGATTTTCGAGGACAATGGCTTCCAATTAGGTGAGGATCTCTTGCTGGCGTTTGCGCCCGAGCGCGTCGATCCGGGCACGTGCCCGTTGCCTTACAGGGAAATCCCTCGCGTTGTAGGCAGCCTCGACGAAGCATCAGGTCGTGTGGCGCATGCTTTCTACAGCACGATTGTCGATGAGGTCGCGCTTGTCTCCACGCCTGAGGTCGCCGAGACGGCAAAGCTGCTCGAGAATATCTTCCGCGCCGTGAACATCGCGCTCGTCAATGAGATGGCCCTGCTTTGCCGGCGCATGGACATTGACATCTGGGAGGTTGTCGAGGCCGCGTCGACCAAGCCGTTCGGGTTCATGTCCTTCAAGCCGGGCCCCGGCCTTGGCGGCCACTGTATCCCGGTCGATCCGTTCTACCTCGCTTGGAAGGCGAAGAAATATGATTTCTACCCGGAGTTCATCGAGCTCGCCGGAAAGGTCAACAGGGCTATGCCGTTCCACGTGGTGGAGTGGGTGTCGGAGGTTTTGAACGATGCCGGCAAGAGCATTAAATCTTCACGTGTGCTGGTGGTGGGTGTCGCGTACAAGGAGAAAGTCGCTGACACACGCGAGTCCCCCGCGCTCAAGATTATGGAGCTCCTGGCGGAACGTGGTGGCGACGTGATTTACCACGACCCGTTCGTGGGCGTCGTCGAGGTGGGCGGGAAAGAGTACGCTTCGACGCCACTGAACCACGATGCGCTTGCTAGCTGCGACTGTGTCCTCATTGTCACCGCGCACCCAAACATCGACCTCGACCTCATCGCGTCATCGGGGGTACCGGTTGTTGACACGCGGAACGCCCTGGGGCGAGGAGGCAAGTGAGGAGCGCTACGGCGCCGAGATCCTGTTGAGCTCATCCGCGATATTCGAAACCATGTTTAAGCTGCTGTACCTGGAGATTTTCTCGACGTCGCCATTGTACGCAAGCGTGCCCGTACGCTCGAACTCATCAAGCCAGTTCCCGAGGATGCCCGTGACGTCATCTGTGTTCCTGGCGATCACGCCGACGCGAGTGCTCTTCATGAACTCGTTTGACTTTTTGCCGGGAGTGGGCATCAGGGCGAGCACCGGGCGGCGCGCGCCAAGGTACTCAAGCAGCTTACCAGATTGATATCTCTCGCCTCCCGGTTCCCACTGGATGTAAAAGAGAGCGCTCGCGCCTTTTTGCCGGGCGATCGATTCTTTGTGAGGGACGAGCCCGAGCACGTTGACGTTGGATTCGACTCCTTGCTTGCGCGCGAGCTCGAGGAGAAGTTTCCCGTCGATGCCCGCGTAGTCGAACTGCATCATCGAGATGTCTCTGCCAGCGTCACGCAGCCGGCGCAGCGCCTCGAGCAGCGGCCGGGGATCGCGGCTGGGGTAATTGAATCTTCCGGCAAAGAGGATGTTGAGCTTCAACCTGTCGCTCTCGATCGCCGCGACGCTGTTGAAATCATCTTCGTCGAACCCGTTGGGCTGCAGAACGGCATGTCCCTGTGGCGCCGTGACGCCAAGTTGGTCGATGATGCCGTCTGCCACCGCGATAATGCCATCGGCGCGCCCGAGCGTCAGCCGTTCGAGCTTCTTGTCCAAAGTGGCTGGAACGCGCCCGCGCGATTCATTTATTTTGTTTGTCCATGGGTCTCGCATGTCGGCGAGCCATGGCGTGCCGAAGCGCTTCTTGACCGCGGCTGCGATGAGGTGTGTCGTTTCGGGAGGAGAAGAACTGTAGACGGCCGAGGGCTTGAATCGCTCGCAGAGCTTGAACGCTTGCTTGCGCCCGAATGGGTACCAATCGATCATTCTGTCAGGGATGCCAATCCACTGGCTCATGATATCGCTCGCTCGCGCCTTGAGACTGTCCGAGAACACGGCGTTTTCCAGTACTGTCAATTGAGACGAGTGCTGCTCGATCGACATGCCCATCGTTTTCTTGAGCCGGAACGCGAGGTCGGGATTGGCGGTTCGGAATACGGTGACACCCGCCAGATCACCGTCAGCTTCATCGCACGCTATGACCGCGAGCGTGTTTTTCGAGACCGTGAGGACGATCGGCGCCCATCCCAACGATGGCAAGTACTTCGCGATTTTTAGCGTCCTCAGGCTTCCGATGCCTCCGATCGGCGGATAGTAGTAGATGATCATGAGGAGTTTCTTGCCGGAGATCATAGTCTCTCTCCAAGTATGTCCAGTATCCTCTCGCTGGCGTGCCCGTCCCATTGATGCGGGATCCGCCCTTGCCTGCCGCCCCCGTCGATAACGTCCACTGCAGTTTGCAGCAGCAACGCGCAATCCTCGGTGACTATAAGGTTCGTTCCGAACTCGACGGTCACAAGGAGCTCCGTTTCGTGACGAAGCGTCAGGCATGGCACGCCCAGAAAGGTAGTTTCTCCCTGGATGCCGCCAGAATCAGTGATGACCAGGCGCGCGCTGGACATAAGGGCGAGAGAATCGATGTAGCCGACAGGGTCGATCGACTTTATTTTGTCGCATGCGATGACGTCCTCGCACCTTGCGCTCTTTATGTTCTTCAAGGTGCGGGGATGGATGGCAAACACAACTTTCAGGCTTTCCGAGACGCCGCGAAGCATCACCAGGATATCGCGCAACCTGCCGGGCTCGTCGACATTGCTCGGTCGGTGCAAGGTCACGAAGCAGTACTCCCCGGAAGCCAGCCCGAGTCGGCTCACGACGTCGCTCGCCTTCACTTTGTCCATTACCAAGACGAGCGAGTCTATCATCGTGTTGCCGACCAGGAAGATAGAGTCAACGCCACGCCCTTCTCTGGCCAGGTTCCTGTTGCCGCTTTCCTCGGTGGTGAACAGGAAGTCGGCCAGGGCGTCGGTGGCTATCCGGTTCAGTTCCTCGGGCATGCCTCTGTTGAAGCTGCGAAGGCCGGCCTCGACGTGGGCGAGCGGGATGAACATCTTCGAGGCGGCGATGGCCGCGCCGAGTGTGCTGTTGACGTCCCCTACGACTATCACGGCGTCCGGCGTTTCCATGGCGAGATCGGCCTCGAGGAGCTTGATTACCTCGGCGCACTGGTAGCCCTGAGTGCCGGAGCCGACCTCCAGGTTGATGTCGGGCTGAGGAATGCCGAGCGCCATGATGAAATCGTCGCTCATGGAGTAGTCGTAATGCTGGCCCGTGTGCACAAAGCGAACCGGCACGCCCCTGCGTTCGCATTCCCTGATGACAGGGGCGACCTTCATGAAGTTAGGACGCGCTCCGGCGACGATAGTAAGTCTCAAGTGACATCAAACCTTGCCAGTAGTGTGGCTCAAACTTAGTGCTCCATTCCATAAATCCATAAATGCGCTCACATTCGAACACCGCTGCATCCACAGTAACACATGTCATTTCGTGATTCATTCTGTCGGGCCGCCACGAACATTCCATCTGGTATAGTTAAAAAATGGACATTGAGCGCTGCGGCAGTAAATGAAAGAGGGTCCTCACACAAATCGGTGGGTGACTGAACCCCAACAAACCTTGCCATAACGGCATTCTCCCCCTATATTCCGGTTGTTGTATCAGCGACCAGAAC
>PHEX01000002.1 GCA_002843005.1 Candidatus Anoxymicrobium japonicum
CACAAACGGAGTCTCGAACGCGAACGCCGCCACGCTCCTCGCATACAGGGCGGAGACAACCACCGTCGATGTGAGCGACGGGACGATTGATTCTACGGGGAACGCTTCATACGATCTGAATTTGACCGTCAACCCCGCCGCCTTAAGCGACTTTGTAGTTGACGCTCCGTCAAATGCCACCACCGGCCACGCCTTTTCCGCGACACTCACAGCCAGAGACGCATACCAGAACATAACCACACAGGTCTCCGGAAACACCGCGATCACAGTCAATCATGGAACCGTCACCCCCACGTCTCTTGCTCAAGGTGAATTCACGGATGACGGAACCTGGATCGGAAGCATCACGATTTCCGGCATCAAAGAAAAACCGGTTGTCACATTGAGCGCTGAGAATGGAGGAAAGACAGGAAGCGACGCGTCAACTGTTCTTGGAATTCCAGATGATCCTTCAAATATCAAGGTCACTCCTTCCGGCTCGGCGTCTTCTCCACGAATCACCGTTACATGGTTCGATAATTCGGCGGTGGAAAGCGGATACAGAGTGGAAAGAAGGCAGGGCGCGGGCTCCTGGACACAGGTGGGAGGCAATCTGCCCGCAAACACCACGAGTTACGTTGACAGTTCCGTGAAATCCGGTTCCGTCTACCAGTACAGGGTAGTGGCAATAAACGGCGCCGGCCAATCAAACGACGTCTCCTCCGACGCGGTAATCACGGACAGCGCCCGCGCGGCCTCCACCTGGTACCTCGCCGAAGGCACAACCGCCTGGGGGTTCTCCACATACATAACGATCGCGAACCCTAACAACTCAGAGTGCCACGCAAAGATCACCTACATGGATCCGCGCCCGGAAGCTGGAAGGGGAAGGGTGGCATACAGGACAGTGACTCTTCCCTCTGAGTCCCAGACAATCGTAGATCCTAAATGGGATCTGGGAGACGTGGACTTCTCGACAAAGGTGGAGTGCCTGGAAGGAAAGGCCATAGCGGTGGATCGCACCATGTTCTGGAACTACGGCGCGGGCGAGGAAGCTCACAACTCTATTGGGGTGACCTCACCCGCAAAGACATGGCACCTCCCCGAGGGCTCGAGCGCTCACAACTTCGAGACGTGGACGCTCGTGCAAAACCCTAACGCCATAGACGCCACAGTGACCCTCACTTACATGATAGAGGGCGCTTCCCCCAAAACCTTTGAGAAGAAGATACCCGCGTATTCACGCGCCACCTACCTCATGTCCACAGACATTGGGGAAGCGGACGCCTCAATCAAGGTCTCCTCTGAAACACCGGTCATAGCCGAGAGGGCCATGTACAGAAACAGCAGAAGAGAAGGCCACGACTCCATAGGAACGACAACTCCCGCAATCGACTACTACCTGGCGGAAGGCTCGAGCGCTTACGGCTTTTCCACTTACGTCCTCATACAGAACTCCAACGCCACTCCAACAGATGTAACAGTCACATACATGACGGATTCCGGCCCGAAGCCTCAAGCGCTGTTCTCCATGCCGGCAAATTCAAGAAAGACAATCAAGGTGAACGACGTACCCGGCATGGCAAACACAGACTTCTCAACGAAAGTGCACGGCTCCGCTCCCATAATCGCCGAGCGCGCCATGTACTGGGACTTTGGGACAGGTGAGGCGTGCCACGACTCTGTCGGGATGTCATCTCCCCACACCACCTTCTACCTGCCCGATGGAGAGACGCAAAACGGATACGAAACCTGGACGCTCGTACAGAACCCGAACGACAGCGCGGTGAGTATTGAAGTCTCCTACCTGAAGGCCGGTGGTGGCGCCGTGAGTCTTACCGAAACCATTCCCGCCAACTCTCGCAAGACGTACAACATGTCAGACAAAATACCAGGCGGCCGCGCCGCCATTAAAGTCACATCAAAGACCACAGGCAAGAAGATAATGGTAGAGCGCGCCATGTACTGGAACGCAAGAGGCGCGGGCACGGACACCATGGGCGGCTTCTCGGACTGACTTAACTTTTGAGGTCAGGTCTTTTTTTAAACCAAAGTTCCCCCCGGAATCTGAATAAGAAACTCTCGAAATAGCACTTGCCCATGCTTTCCACTTCCTACTTCGAGATATGGGCCGCTCCCGGATAAAATCGCAGACACTTTGATCCATGTTCTTTCAAGGGCGGCGTGAATGTGCTATTTTTGAGAGGTGCGCTGAGCGCGCGAGGTCAGGAGAAAGTGCGAAAGTCTACATACTCGAACGCTTTTTCAGACAGCATCTTTGCGTCCGTCTCAGCGGCTTTGGAAATCCGCTGTTTTCTTACCATGTTTCCCGCCTAATTCGACTCTCACTGCTTCTGCCAGAACCGTGGTGACAAAACTGTCTTTCCGCTTTTTCTTCCTTGCAAGTTCGCTTTCTGACATCAAGACCACGTTGAAGCTGGTGCGAAACCGTTTGTACGCTTCTGGGATATTCTCGCTCATTTGGTCAAGGACTTTTTCTTTATCGGCGCCGTCATCAACTATAAGCATCACATCGGTGTCGCTCTCGGGAGCGTCAGTTCCCCTCGCTACACTACCGAACAGGAATGCTCGAATGCTCTTCACCTCGAGTCCTTTTATCAGCATGCAAATGGCTTCCTCGGGCATCTCTGTTTCCTTCATGAACAGAGGCCGCAGTAACTCCTCGTACACCGCGGAATCCCTGGCAACCTCGTAGATGCTGGATCTGCCAGCCGTTTTACGTGTAACGATTCCGGTCCTGTGCAGGCTGGTCAGGGCGTTGTTGCAGGTCGCATGGTTCATGCCGAGTTCTCTTGCCAGACTTCTGCCGGTTGCTACTTCGGAAGAGTAGAGCACAAGGCGCCTCAGAATAGCCACCTTGTGTTTGTTGTCTATTATCTTGTCCAGGGGTTTAATTAAGCCCATCTAATTCCTTTGTCACATGACTGTTTTATTGTACATATGACTATGTTTATTGTCAATGGTCTTTTTCGTAGCTACCTACAGATTCTTGTGACGATCTAAATACGGTAACATACCATCAAGTAGTTTTATGTTTGAGCCGCGTCTCTAAAGGCGCTGATGTAGCGACGTTCGAATGTCGAGTTGTCTATGGGACGGAGCGCCAGATGGCCTCTATAAAGCCGAAAGAACTCGAGAGGCTCGTGGCCGCCGGAAGGCGAATGTACGAAGGCGGCCTGGTGACAGGCGCATTGGGCGCTATAGGCGTCAGGCTGTCCGGCGGCACAGTGGCCGTAACGGCCGCGGGGGCGAGGCTCGGTGATTTGAGCCAATCCGACATACTTGTAATGGACGGATCCGCGCCCGAGCCCGAGGCCGAAAACGCTCGGACGCCGGGCAAGGACGCCGGAATCATCCGGGCCGTGCTTGCGACGCAAACAGAGGCCGCTTCTGTGATACGCGTCCATTCCACTTACACCACAGCGCTTGCCCACAAAGGCGCCCGCGCTCTTCTGAAGTCGTCCGCACTCCTCGAGAATATCGGCGGCGTCGCTTTTGTGCCTTACTACCGTCCCGGGACGGCCGGGCTCGCCGGGTCGGTGGCCGAGGTCATGCGCGCCAACTGCGTGGTGATTATCGAGGCCCAGGGCGCGGTCGTGAGGGGCGCGGATGTGGACGACGCCATAGACCAGGCTGAGGCGATGGAGGCGGCCGCCAGGCTTATCTTTGTCCTGCGCGGTAGCAACTGGAGTTGAGATGATGTTCGTTCGCGCGCAGGAGGACTCGATTTTCTTCGAGGGCGGCAAGCTTCACATGATCGACCAGACGCTTCTTCCAGCCCGGACGGTGATGATCGAGCTCGAGACCCCCGGGCAGGTGGAGGAAGCCATCCGCCGCCTGGCTGTGCGTGGCGCGCCGGCGATAGGCATCGCGGGGGCGTACGGCGTGTTGCTCGGAGCGCTGGGCGCGAGCGCCACAGTCGAATCAATAATCAACGCCGCCCGCCATGCCGGAGAACTCATTGGCGCGTCGAGACCTACCGCGAGAAACCTTTTCTGGGCGCTCGAGCGCATGAGCGCCGTTCTCGAGAGTTTTGCCGGGGATCCTGCCGCGCTGATAGACAGGCTGCGCGAGGCCGCCGACGGCGTGGCGCTGGAAGTGATCGAGACAAACCAAAAGCTGATCGACGCGGGGCAGGAGGTTCTGGCGGATGGCGCGCGCGCGCTCACTCATTGCAACTCGGGCCCGCTCGCGGCGCTGCGCTACGGAACAGCCGTGGGCGTCTTCGCCGAAGCGCATCGCAGGGGCAAGAACATCCATGTCTATGTGGATGAGACACGGCCACTGCTGCAAGGCTCGCGGTTGACCGCATGGGAGCTGTCACGTCTGGGAGTTCCCTACACACTGATCACAGACAGCGCCGCGGCGCTTGTCATGCGACAGGGCGCGGTGGATCTTGTCATGACTGGAGCGGACAGGATCGCCGCAAACGGTGACAGCGCCAACAAGATCGGAACGTACGGACTCGCGGTGCTTGCGCGCGCGCACGGCATCTCGTTCTACATCGCGGCCCCCGCGTCGACGGTGGATCTGGCCTGCCGCTCCGGGCGAGACATAGTCATCGAAGAGCGCGAAGGAGAAGAGGTGCGGACGTGCGGCGGCCGACGCGCCGCGCCTGCCGACGCGCCTGTTTATAACCCGGCTTTCGATATTACCCCGGCGGAGTTTATCCACGGCATCGTAACGGATCGCGGCGTTTTGCGGCCACCTTACGAAGAAAGCCTCCTCGTCTTCGCCTGATTTCCGCCGTTGTGATAATATATATTTGCTTGCACTGGTAATCCTGACGCGCTTTTCTGGATCAAGAATGCAAAGACCAACGATAAGAGACGAACTTATCGACCTTTTTTATCCATCCGCCTGTCTGGTGTGCGGGAGATCCTGCGTTTTGCCGCTTTGCGGGAGTTGTTTCGGTGAAATTGCCGCCAGGCGCGCAAACGCCGATTCTGGCGCCGATGGGTTTCTGGCGGTGGGCGACTATGCGGGCGCGCTCAAGGACATGGTGCTGGGACTCAAGGGTTCTCAAAGGAGAATGGCGCAGCCGCTCTCCGCGTTGATGGCCGTTGCCGCCGGCAACGACCCGCGCTATCTGTTCCCGCGCGCTATCTGTTACGTCCCGTCATCCCGCGAGAAGGTGAAAGAGAGAGGCTTCAATCCCGCGGAAATTCTTGCGAGACGTGTCGCTTTCATCCTTGGGAGGCCGGTGGTTGATGCTTTGCGCGATCCGGGCGGAAGACAGGACCAGGACAGAACTCCCGGTTCAATGAGATGGCGTAACGTTCAGGGCGCTTTTTCCGTTAGACGTGGCATAATCCTGGAAGGCCCTGTTCTTCTGGTTGATGATGTCCTCACTACGGGTGCGACAGCGGACGCGTGCTCGCGCGCGCTACTGAGTGCCGGCGCGAGTTCCGTCTGCGTGCTGGTCGCGGCGAGGGCGGTGTTGCGAAAAACACAACTGGGATCCCCATTGACATTGACGTAGAGTAAAATTCAATGGTAGACCCCGTTGAACCGACTACGCTAAGGTGGACGGAGCTGTGGACGGTAGACCCCTGCTGGCCTGCTAAAATATACTGATTGCGACGCGAGACGAAAGGAAGAGAAATGGCGCTCAAAGTTTTACAGGTGGTTGGGGCCGCAGCCGTGGTGATTATCGTAATACTGCTGATCCCGGTGCTTCTACGCCTTCGGAGGACGCTCGATGAAGCGAGCATCATCATATCCGAGACGCGGCCACAGACACTCACTTTGCTCAAGAGAGTCCAGGCGACGCTGGATAGCGTCAACCAGGAGCTGTCAAGCATTGAATTTATAACGGAGGATACCAGTATGCTCGTGAGCAAGGTGGGCGATGCCTCGGCGGCCGTTGAAAAGGCCATAAAGTCTCCTATGACAAAAATAGGTTTTGTGACGGCGGGGGCGGTCGCGACCGGATTCGCGGTCAAGCGGCGCCTGTCGAGAGATCTATCCGACAAGAAATAATGTCCGGGCAAAATCACTGTTATTTCATACGTAATTTCGGTTGCCAGATGAACGTTCACGACTCCGAGCATATCGCTGGGGTTCTCGAGAACGCCGGCTACGAGCGCGCCGATTCGGTTGAGCAATCCGGCCTTTTGATTTTCAACACGTGCTGCGTTCGGCAGAGCGCGGAGGACAGAGTTTGGGGGAATCTGGGCGCGCTTAATCTGACAGAGGGCAATCGCGGCAGAATCGTGGCGGTTTGTGGATGCATGGCGCAGAGACATGGCGTGGAGATCCTGAGGCGTTCGCCTGTGGCAAATCTGGTGTTTGGCATGGACGCGCTGTCGCGCCTGCCGGAGCTCATTGAAGAAAGCCGGCGGTCTCCCGTTTGTGACCTTGGAGACGTAAGCCACGCAACAATAGATTGCCTTCCCGCCATCAGGGGCAGCAAGGCTCAGGCGTGGATCCCTGTAAGCCACGGCTGCGATAACAGGTGCGCGTACTGTGTCGTGCCGATGGTGCGTGGGGCGCAAAGAAGCCGGGCTATGTCAGACATCGTAGACGAGGTTGAACGTCTCGTCGGCCAGGGCGCGCGCGAAATTATTTTGCTCGGGCAGAACGTCAATTCATACGGACGGGATCTCGAGACCACAGTGTCGTTCGCGGGGTTGCTGGATGCCGTGGCTTCGGTAGAAGGAATCAGGCGTGTGAAATTTGAAACGTCCCATCCGCGGGACTTGACCCATGAAGTTCTGGAGGTGATGGCGCGTGAGCCACACATTTGCGAGTATCTTCATCTTCCCGTCCAATCCGGCTCAGACAGAGTGCTGGCCGCCATGAACCGCGGGTACGGGCGTGATTACTGCTTCGAACTTATCGCGCGGGCGAGGAAGACGGTTCCGGAGTTGACGGTGACCACCGATATTATCACGGGGTTTCCCGGCGAGACCGAGGATGATTTCGCGGATACGTTGGAACTCCTGCGCGAGGTGGAGTTCGATTCCGCGTATCTGTTTATTTATTCGGAGAGAGAAGGCACTCCCGCTTCACTGCTCGGAGGAAACGTTTCCATTGAGGAAAAACATCGCCGGTTCGACAAGCTCGCGAGATTGCAGGAGGGCATTACAGCCCGATCACTTGAAAAGATTGTGGGACATGATGTCGAGGTGTTGATAGAAGGATTTTCCAAAAGAGGTGGTTTTCTGGCCGGACGCGCGAGAGGTCATCAGGTAGTGCTGCTGTCCGGCGACAGGCCGAACGGTTGTCTGGCAAGAGCGAATATTCACGAGGCTGGAAAGCGCACGCTCCGAGGAAAGGTTGTCGAAGTCCTGGATGGTCAAACGGTAGACCGTCTTGAGCGTTTTGAGCCGTGCTGATATGGAGACATGGCGTTTCATAATTGATTCTTCCAGGGCGGGCGCGCTCAATATGGCTGTGGACAGGGCGCTTGCCGTCGGCGCCGCGGAAACCGAACTGACGACTCTCAGGGTCTACTCTTTCAGCCCGCCTGCCATAACGATAGGAAGGTTCCAGGCGATCGAAGAGTTCATAGATCTCGCCGTCTGTGAGAAGGAAGGCATTGATGTGGTTCGGCGGCCCACAGGCGGTCTTGCTATTCTCCACATGAACGATTTTACCTACAGCGTTACGAGCCCGGCCACAAGCTCTCACCCCATTGTCAGAGACAAGAGCTTCAAGATGCTTTCAGGGGGCATAGTCGAGGCGCTCAGATGCCTTGGACTTGCCACGGAGATCGTTTCACACGGCGTCCAGACCGGTTGCGATGGCTGGTGTTTCGGACGAGAGTTTGGTGTAGACATCGAGTGGCGCTCGAGAAAGATATGCGGAAGCGCGTCAAGAATAGCAGATGGCGCTTTACTGCAGCACGGCTCATTATTTTTCAATGACAACAGCGCGTTTCTCAGGAGAGTTTCGACGCGCGCTTCCACGGATCTGAGCGAGCATGTTCCTGTGTCGTTGCGGGAGGCCTGTGGCCGGGAGATAACGTGGCTCGAGGTGGCCGCAGCGTTCCAGGATGGGTTTAGCCGCGCGCTCGGAATAGAGTTCGAGACCGCGGAGGTGACCGTCGCGGAACTGGAGATGGCCGCACGGCGCATGTGAGTTTGTGATATCATAACTTCAAATGGCGCAAAGGGGAGAATCATGGGCGACAAAGACGTTGAGAGAAACGTAAGAACCACCAGTGAAGAAGGCGTTAAAACTCCTGGAGAGCGGTACACGCAGGGCGCCCGCGAGAAGCGCGTCAGAACATTTGGAGATAAAACAGAGTCCAGGAATGTAAAAGAAAAGCTCCTCGAAAAATTCAAGAGCAGGGAGCAGAAAAAGAAAGATTTTTCAAAGGAGAAGCGCGAGGGGGAAACCATTGGACGAGGAACTGGCGAAGGAGAAGGCGCTCAGGATTAAGGTTTGCGTAGAGTTGGGAGATCTTCCCTCGAAGCAGAGAAGCGCCGTATTTGGAATTATCAAGGATCTGGGTTTTCAGCCCGAGGAGATCAGTGAAGTTGCGGTAACGGTTCCTCCCTCAAGCGAGTGCGAAAACAACCGCCATCAGAAATGGAGGTGAGATATGATTTGTCCCTCTTGCGGAAAGAATAACCCCTCAACGAGCGCGTACTGTTGTCAGTGCGGGGAGCGCCTCGCCGAATCATCGAAAGACGAATCGACAACTATACTGACTCCGGTCGAAACTGATGCGGGAGAGGAGGTGCGGGTTATTGTTCCCGAAGTGGAGTTGGCTTGCGGGGAAGCCATGTTCGTAGTGAAAAGAGGTCCTAACGCGGGCGCCAGGTTCCTCCTGGATAAGGACGTAACAACGGCGGGCAGGCATCCGGAGAGCGATATCTTTTTAGATGACATAACTGTCTCGCGCAGACATGTTGAGATACGCAAAAGTAATGGATTTAAAGCGGTAGACATGGGAAGTTTAAACGGCACATACGTCAATAAATCAAGAGTTGAGGAAGTTGATCTCTCAAGCGGTGACGAGGTACAGATCGGCAAATTCAAACTTATTTTTTTGTGCAAATAACGCAACAGGTGTTGACATCAAGACCCTCTATCCAGCATATTAACTCTTAAGGCTTGACTTTACGTTCAGACTTCGAGTGAGGAATGTGATGGTAGCAGAGGAAAAAAAGTACGGGATAGGTGAGGTTCAGGAGATTCTGGTAAAGGAATTTCCTGACGTTACTATAAGCAAGATCCGTTTTCTCGAGAAAGAGGGGTTGATTGAACCCGAGCGGACAAAAAGCGGATACCGTAAGTACTCCAGGGGTAATATCAAGCAACTCAGTTATATACTTCGACTTCAACGTGAGGAATATCTACCTCTTTCGGTAATCAAGCGAAAAATACAGGATTTGAAATCAGGGAAGGCGGTGGCGGGCGACATGGTAGTCATGTCCGGACACTCCTCGGATCATGCGTTGACAGGCGCGGTGCCAATGTCGCACGACCTTGCGCCAGCTAAGTTGGGGATTACGGCGGAAACGATAAAAGAGCTTATAGAGTTCGGTATCGTGAACGTGCATGACGGTCCTGAAGGCAAGTACTTCCCTCCCTCGGAGGTGAAGGTTTTGAATCTCTCAAAAGAGTTCTTTCGCTTTGGGGTGGAGCCGAGGCACCTCCGGATGTTTGTTCAGTTTGTGGGGCGCGAAGCCTCCTTCATAGAACAGATCATCAAGCCGCAACTCCAGCACAAGGATCCGAATGCGAAGCGAAGCGCAATCAAGGATCTCGAGAACCTGATAGCGTTATCGCAGATGTTCACGTCGGTGTTGTTGCGCGAAGCTTTGTCCGGTTACCTGCCGCGTCCGGCCAGCCTCGAGTTTCTCGAGGAAGAAGCAACAGATAGCGCGAGTTTAACCACCGCTCCGCCGCGCGAGGAAGAGACCGAACAATCTTCACCGCCGCCCGACGAGCGGATGTTTCCTCTGTAGCAGCCAGGGGTCAGGCACCGTCTACCTTTCCGTCTACCTTTACTGCGTAGAGGGATCCAGTCTCACATGGCGCGCGGACGCGCCACCACCTAAAATGAAAATCTCATGGTAGCACAGACATTCCTGTCTGTGATGCGTCACACCCCCACCTTAATCCTCCCGCCTCGAAAGGGAGGAGATCAGAACCCCCTCGCCCCGGGGTCACCGCGCGCGAAGCGCGTGGGGTGGGAGAGGGTTGAGGTGATGGGTATAGGTAGCCTGAACGGAGTTTATTTTCGGAGCGTTGTCTGACCCCTGACGTCTACCGCTTTAGCGGTAGACGGAAAGGTAGACGGTGCCTGACCCCTAATTAGACCCCTAATTGTTGGGCGATGGCGATGGCGCTGATCATTTCTGAATAGTTACCTTCTTTTTGTTGTATGATTGTCACAGACTTGTGTTTTCCTGAGTAAGGTCAAGATGGTCGAAAGCGATAAATCAGACAAACAAATATGTTCCGGGGCCAGAATCTCTTTTACGTGTTTCTGCATGGGGGGGATCAGGCCTTGATCTGATATTTCGGAGTTGGGTGCGCAAGAAAAGCCCTCTTCCGAGGGTTTTTTTGATGCCGTTTGACAGGAGCGCGACGTGTTGTATTTGAGCGCTATGCTGGACAGAAAAATAGTGGATGAGCGTGAAGTTATGGTAGGGCGCCTTGTAGATATCGTTGCTGAGCCGGACAAGAAATTTCCTCTTGTAAAGGGAATAGTGGTAAAAATGTTGCCCCGCCATGGCAAAGAAAGCGTCTATGTGCCATGGAAACATGTGCATGAGATGAAGAATGAGCGGTTGATGATCCGATGCGTCGAGTGTGGCGTTGAGCCTGAGAAAAGTGACATGTTTCTCTATCGTGATCTGCTGGACAAGCAGATAGTTGACATGGACGGATACCGGATTGTGCGGGTCAGCGACATACTGATTGCCAGATCAGGCGGGGAGTTGCGTGTTATCGGGGTGGACGTGGGAGTGCTGGCCATTATGCGGCGCCTCGGGTTGCGTCCGCTTGCCGAGTTTCTCAAGAGCAAACAAGGCAGTGTACTCCGCGACCGGATAGTTCCATGGAACCTTGTTTCTCCAACCGGTCCTATGCCATCAGACGTGAAACTGAGCGTTCCGTACAGGGAGTTTCTCGAGATACATCCATCGGATCTGGCGGATATCGTAGAGCAGCTTCCCGAGGAACAGCGCGCGTTGGCGCTCGCGCTTGTCGGGGATCCAAAAGCGGCGGATGTCCTTATCAGGATGCTTCCGGGAATACGCTCGGAGGTTGCTGGAGCGATGGAGGATGAGAGGTTGTCCGACCTGTTGGAGATAATGCCTCCGGATAAAGCGGCGGATATTCTCGGTTCTCTTTCAAGAGAGAAAGCAGAGGCTCTTCTCTCTCTCATGGGCATCAAAGAAGCGTCTGTTGTGTCCGAGCTTTTGGGTTATGAACCTTCAACGGCCGGTGGGCGCATGACAACCAGGTTCGTCGCCGTGCCGGATAACATGAATTCCGAGGCGGCTATAGCGCATCTCCGCAAGGAGGGACGTGAAGCCGAGACCATCTATTACGTATACGTAGTGGACAGGAGCGGACATCTCTCGGGCGTACTTTCACTGAGGGATCTGCTTCGAGCCCCTCCCGACGTGATGGCGGGCGACATCATGATGCGAGACGTAATAACCGTTGACATATATGACGACCAGGAGAGTGTCGCTGGGAAGCTCGCGCGCTACAATCTACTTGCTGTGCCGGTAGTGGATGATGACCATGTGCTGAAAGGGATCGTGACGGTTGACGACGCGATCGACGTGATAAAGGAAGAGTTCTCTGAGGATTTCGCGCAACTTTCAGGAGTGCCGTTCGAGAAGGAAGGAACACCGGTTCGTGACACTCTCGACGCCCGCAGGTGGGGAGTAACCATGCTGACTTTTCTCGGCGGAATACTGGCGACCGTCCTGTTTAACCTGTTCAGATCCGGGTTTGAAGCTTCCCTTGCGCTTATTTATTTCGTGCCTCTCGTATTGCGCATGGCGCACGACGTCTCTGTGTGGTCAATGGCGGCCGCTGTCCACGACATTCGTGTGGAAACCGTTATCCCATCGAAAGTGGGTAAGTTGCTGGCGCGAGAGTACGCTTACACGCTGGCCGCAGCCGTTCTTGTCAGCGTTCTCGGTTTTTCGGTCGGAATGTTGTGGGTTAAGACGCGGACTCCAGCTATCGCGGGGGCGGTCGGATTGTTTGTCGCGGTCGCTACAACGGGAATGCTTGGCTTTGCGGCGCCGCTGTTGTTGCTCCGCGCGAGGCCAGGCCAGTCGGCAGTTCCCGGCAGGTTGGTCGGAGTGCTGGTGATGGCCGCATCCGTCCTGTCGTTCCTGGCGGTCAGCGGGTTTCTTGTCAGGGCGTGGCAAGCCTGAGTGGAGAGTGTTTTATGTCCGAGAAGAGCGCGCACAGGCTGACAAAACAGAAAATGCTCTTGCTGCTCTCGGTGCTCGGTCCAGGGATAATAGTGAGCATGGTGGACAACGACGCCGGTGGTATTGCGACATACTCTGTTTCCGGCGCGAGATACGGCTACTCGATAATCTGGATTATGATCCCCACGGCGTTGCTTCTGTATATGGTTCAGGAGATGAACGCCCGCATGGGAATAGTGACCGGTAAAGGGCTGGCGGCGCTGATAAGAGAGCAGTTCTCGTTCAGACTCACCGCGCTCATCATGATGGCGATGATACTGGCGAATTTCGCGAACACAGTATCGGATTTCGCCGGAATAGCCGCGGGCGCCGAGATGTTCCGGATTCCCTCATTTGTGGCGGTTCCCCTGGCGGCGTTTTTCATATGGTGGCTGGTTCTCAAGGGAAGTTATAAGTGGGTCGAGAAGATATTTCTTCTTATAGGCGTCGTCTTTGTCGCCTATATTGTTTCCGCGTTTTTGGCGAGGCCTGACTGGGGGCTCGTCGCAAGGGGCGCGATTGTTCCGGAAGGGCAATTAAACTACTCGTACATCGTGATGGCCATAACGATTGTGGGCACCACTATTGCCCCCTGGATGCAGTTCTACCAGCAGTCCTCGGTTGTTGACAAAAAACTGAAAATCAAGGATCTGTGGTTTGAGAAGCTGGATACTGGGATAGGCACAGTTTTTCTGATAATAGTTGCCGTGGCCATCATAGTCTGCTGTGCCGCGGCTATTTACTATAATCCTGGGGTCGCAAAAAGCGACATCCACTTTGCTGACCAGGCTGCCAGGGCGCTGGCGCCGGTGGCGGGGAGACACGCCTCACACCTGTTCGCGTTCGGGTTGCTGTTCGCGTCGATCTTCGCGGCGTCAATTCTGCCTTTGACTACGGCGTACACGGTTTGCGAGGCTTTCGGATGGGAGTACGGGATAGATCGATCATTTGGCGAGGCGCCGAAATTCTACACGGTGTACACCGTTTTCATAATTGGCGGGGCCGCTCTGATCATGATGCCAGGGCTGCCACTGATAACCGTGATGCTGTTTTCGCAGACAATAAACGGCTTGCTTCTGCCGGTAGTGCTTACCTGCATGCTCAAGATAATTCGCAACCGTGACGTGATGGGCGATTACGTCAACGGAGACACCTATAATACGATTGTCTGGATTGCGGTTGCCGTTCTGTACGCGCTCGACCTCGCTCTGGTGGTGGCGAGCATCTTCCCTGTAGGAAGATAGCGGCGCTGATGTCACGTCAACTGTGTTATGTCGTAGCAAATGTGGTTCATGCGAAGTTTGCGGTAGACGGAGAGGTAGACGGTACTTGACCCCTGGAGTGGTGTGGCATGTTGGATGACGGAGATTTAATCAATTTCAGCGACCTGGTCAAGACGCGGGTCGAGGACGCTGACGGAAGGCACGTTGGACACGTGCAGGACATGGCGCTGGGGCTCGACCTTTCATCGCCTTTCATCGACGCGCTTGGAATTCATATGTTATGGACCGACCGTGTTGGCGGAATAACGCTCGTGCGGCGCGTCGAAGACCTGGTGGCGCTCGTCGGGTGGACTCACGTTGCCAGCGTCGACGAGGATCTGGTAACAGTTCGCGGCCGACACCCCGATTTTCCCCTGTTGAGCGCCGAGGGAAAACTCCTGGTACGACGGGATATTCTGAACAAGCAGATGGTTGATCTGACGGGGAACCGCGTCCAACGAGTGGACGACGTCCTGCTGGTTGTGGATGGCGAGCGGCTGAAAATTGCCGGTCTCGACGTAAGCAAGAGTCTTCTTCTCGCGAGTTCAACATTGCGCCACTACCTCGCTGATGTCCGAAGGAAGTATGCCAGTGTGTATGATCCCGAGGTCATCCCGTGGGACGCGGTGCGGAGCATCGAGGAGGGCGCTGTGGTCATCAATCAACATGTCCGCCGTTAATGCGGTCGTATCATGAAACGTGTCTACGGCGAGAATTATCTTCATAGAAAATCCTCGCGCCGTCCAATCATGCGCGGGTCGGCAATCGTCGGTAACTCGAAATTGTTGTGGGCGCTCGGGCTCTCGCTGGCCCTGGTTGCTGTTGTTTTCATATCATGCTTGCTGACGGCCGCAGAGGCCAATATCGGCCCTTCTGTGCTCGAGGCGACACGAAAGGTCAAAGCTCCATCCGGTGTGATGCCGAATGAGCCTGGTGTATGGGCGAACGCCGCGATTCTCATCGACGCCGATAGCGGCAGGGTTCTCTACGAGAAGAACGCTCACGTCAAGCTGCCAATCGCAAGCACCACCAAGATGATGACCGCGCTCGTTGTCAGGGATCAATTGCGTTTGAACGACAAGGTGATTGTGAGTCCGGAGGCGGCTCAGGTTGGAGAGCAGGGGATCAATCTGACGCCCGGCGAAACTTTGACTGTGGAACAATTGTTAAACGCCATGCTCATACAGTCCGCAAACGATGCCGCATGCGCGCTGGCTCAGCAGACGACCGGATCTATCGAGTCGTTTGCGGCGCTCATGAACAAAAAGGCCGCGGAGATTGGCGCGACCGACACGCATTTCGCGAACCCGCACGGCCTCGATCAAGCCGGTCACTACTCCAGCGCCTACGATCTGGCGGTCATTGGCCGTAAGCTGATGCGGGATCCCGTGCTGGCCAGGATAGTTTCGACGTCAGAATACTCGATACCGTGGCCGGGACATCCCGGGCCAAGAGTGGCGCTGAATCACAACGAGATCCTGCAAAAATACGCCGGTTCGACAGGGATCAAGACGGGCTATACCGTGATGGCGGGACAGTGCCTCGTGGCGTCAGCCACCCGCGACGATAAATCCCTGATCGCGGTCGCTTTGAACAGCCAGCACAGAGTCGACGACGTTTCAGCTCTTTTTGATTATGGTTTCTCATCTACGATGAGGATCGTGTTCGTGGCGAAGGGGGAGAGGCTGGGGCGCAGCAGGGTGAGCGCGTTCCCGCGCCGTTATGTCACTGTAGTGCCCGGCGCCGAGATGACCGCTCTCGCGCTCAAGGGCGCACGCGATGTGTTTGATGTGAAGATTACGATCGCGAGCGTCACTCGATCACGCGTGAAGAGAGGAGAGGTTCTTGGCACGATAGATGTCCTGTTGAACGGCGCCTCATTCAAGAGCGAGAAGGCCGTGGCGTCGCAGTCGCGCTCGGCGTCCAATGTTTTTGGGATGACAGCGGCCTTTTTCTGGTACAGCACGTGCTGGTCTGGAAAGATAATTTTCGCCCCATTCCGCATGTTCTGACTTCATTGACCTCTTGATATGGTTAGAGTATAAAAGACTCGGTGATGAGCATGATTAAGATGTATATTGTCGGTGTGCGCGTGGAGTTGCCGACCAATCAACCCATAGTATTGCTGCATGAAGAGAACGGCGATCGTTTCCTGCCGATATGGATCGGCGCTTTCGAGGCGACCGCGATAGCGTTCGCGTTGCAGGGTGTCGAGACGGCGAGGCCGATGACACATGATCTGTTCAAGAATGTACTGGACGAGCTGAACGCAAGCGTTCAGCAGGTGGTTATCAACGATTTTGTAGACGGAACCTTTTACGCGGTGATGACGATATACACTGATGGCGAAAAGCATCTCATAAGCGCGAGGCCGTCAGATGCGATAGCGCTTGCTGTCAGGATGGAAGCCTCGATATTCGCCGACGAGAAAGTCCTTGACGAGGCGGGCATCGTTATGGAAGCGGCCGAGGAAGAAGAGATCAACAGGTTCAGGGATTTCCTCGAACATGTGGAGCCCCAGGATTTTCTTTGAGGAGTTCATCCCAGTCGCGTTGAAGATTTCTGAAAGCGCCAGGTTCGCGTTTCAATTGTCGGAGGAAAGGGGCAGGATTTGCGTAGCAGAAGAAGCCCCTACTGGCATCTTCGAACCGCGCTTTTTGCATTTCTAGCGCTCCATGCGTGCGGAACAATAGGCTACATGATTGTCGAGCGTCTTGGGTTCTGGGAATCACTGTACATGACGGTAATAACAATTTCTACCGTCGGTTACCGAGAAATGGCGGCGCCTTCTCGCGGCGGCCAGATATTCACGATAATAATAATCACATGCGGGCTCGCCACGGTCGTTTATGTCACAACCAGCGCCGTCGAGTTGCTTCTCGAAGGCAGGATACTCGAGATTATGGGGAGGCGGAGAGTCTTGCGAGAGATACAGGAACTGATCGGGCAATATATTGTTTGCGGATACGGCAGGGTTGGAAAACAGATAGCGATGGAGTGCCAGGCGAGAGGCGCCTCGGTAGTTGTCGTAGAGAAGGATTCTGCCGTGGCGGAAGCGGCGATGAATGACGGCTTTATCACTATCGAAGGGGACGCGACGGAGGAAAGCGTACTTCGGAAGGCGGGGCTCGATCGAGCATCCGGTCTGGTGACAGGGTTGTCCTCTGACGCCGACAATCTCTTCGTGATCATGACAACGAGGATATTGAGGCCGGATGTGTTTATTGTGGGTCGTTGCAACTCCGACGAGACGGAGTCCAAGCTTTACAGGGCAGGCGCGGATCGAGCGATATCCCCGCACAACATCGGGGGAAGACACATGGCGGCGCTGTTGCTGAAACCACTGGTTTGCGATTTTATCGATGTGGTAACGCACGGCCAACTCGTTGAGTTGACCCTCGATGACATATCTATCGAGCCAGGCGCCGCGCTTGCCGGCAGGTCTCTGCGCGATATTCTTGTGGGTGACATGAAGGGCATAGGCATACTCGGGCTGAAAAGGCCAAAACGAGATTTTTCCATCAATCCTCGAAGCGATACAGTACTTGAGGAAGGAGACATCCTGATCGTATCGGGAGCTCCGAACCAGTTGCGGGAACTCAAGAAGGTTTCGCAGAGCAAGCGCTGAAGCTCTACAGAAGGTGAGGTTTATACTGTTGAGGAGTGTTGGCCATCGCCTGAAACAGATCACGCCATTGCTGGTGATGATTATAGTCGGGAGTGTCTTTCTCATGTCGGCAAGCGTCGCACTGGCGCAAACACCGGCGCAGGAAAGCCTCATGACGCAAGAAGAGCGCTCGCGCTCCATAGAGAGAGAGATTGCGTCTCTCGAATCGGAGTTGTCGCGCACACAGCAGGATGCGATCAGCATCGCGCATAAGCTCTCCGATATTGAGAAGCAGGTGCTGAACTGTTATCTCGAGATAGACAGGGCCGAAAGCGCGATCAGTGACACGCGTCGAAAAATCAACAACAAGTTGAGGGCGATGTATATCGGAGGGCGCAAGGATATCCTTGCGCAACTGATGAAGAGTCGGGATGCCTTGGAGTTCCTGGTTTGCTACGACTATATGATGAAAACGATATCCAAAGATGCCGATGCTTTTGCGCGGTTCAAGAAAGAGAGAGACCATCTCCAGAAGTGCCAGGACAGACTTCTCGCTTTCAAGAAAGAAGAGGCTCGTCTTGCTCGAACAGCGGATGCTGCGGTTATAGAAGCACGGATACAGCAGAAAAAAAACGAGCTGGCTCAAGTCACGTCTCAGTTGATCTCGCAGCAGTTGCCTGGCACTTACGCGCCGGCGCCCGCGAATTTCGATCCGGCGCGTGTTTATGTGAGGCCTGACGAGAACGGTTTCACGCGTACCGGGCAAGTCATATCAGGGTACTCGAGCTGGTACGGCGGCGAGTTTCACGGGAGGCCCACCTCGAGCGGGGAAGTTTTCGATCAGTTCGCTTTCACGTGCGCTCACAAGACGCTTCCTTTCGGCACGTGGTTGCGGGTCACTTTCCGGGGACGGAATGTTGTCGTCAAGGTAAACGACAGGGGCCCGTTTATCAAAGGGCGCATGCTCGATCTTTCGCGCGGCGCGGCGGAAGCCATCGGATTGACGGGTGTGCAGTGGGTGGACTGCGAGATTGTGGTTCCAGGAAATTGATGAACGAAATTGTTTCAGGCATCTCGAACATTTTTGCCTGTGGAATGCAACGTCACAGACAAAAATGTCTGTGCTACCAGAAACAGTGTGCAAACGTCCATGAAGCGTCAGTCGGAAGAGGTGGCATAGAATACTCAAGCCGGACATAAAAGGGGGAGATGTGAAGAAGAAAGCGTACGTTTTTATCAAAGTTGCGGCGGGCAAGCTGGACGGTGTAATGCGCGTCCTCTCAGAGATGCCGCAGGTGATATCCGCCGAAGGCGTCTCGGGACACGTAGATGTTGTAGCCATCATGCGCGGTCCGGATCTCGAGACTCTCCAGAACACGATTCTTTCCACGGTAAGGGGAATCGATGGCATCGAGTCAACGGAGACATGGATTGTGATGGTTTCACAACCTGATACGTGGACGCAAGACGAACTCGAGCGCTACGCGTCGGAACTCACCGAAAACGAACTTACAGCTATCAATGTGCTGCTCGAAAAGAATCGTGGCATGATGATCCAAGAGCTTATCGACGCGATAGCCGACAAGCTGGACGATGACAACTACGATATACACGATCTCACAGTTACTCTCACCAGCATGACCAGGAAAGCTGAGGATCAGTACCGCCGGGAGAACGTCATCGAGTTTGATCAGGATATGGGATATTTCCTGAACGATCGCTACACAGAACCGCTTGCTCGGATACTCGTGAGCCGAGGAGTAAAACTGGATATGAATGTTGCGCCAGATGGCAGGGAAGAGGAATCTGGCGGCATAGAAGAAAACGATGTTTACGGTGATGACAAGACGCCCCTGTGACACGCGCAAGACCTCAATCTGTTGTTAAAAACCAGGAAAGAACCGAAGTTATTTCGCCAAGTTTACATAATATCTATTATAGGACACAAAACGCATAATGGGGTCAAACCAAAATATGCGTTTTGCAACAGATAAATGGGAGCGCGCATAAAAACGCATATTTTGGTTTGACCCCATTATGCGTTTTGGCAATTGCGTTATCATATTCAGATGAATATCAAAAAACCTGAGATCAACTCGATGCGCATGAAGCTTGTGCGCGAGATACTTGGAGCAAAGGTTCGATTCATCGCAATAACGCTTGTCGTAGTAATTGGCGTGATGATATTCGTAGGGTCATCGATGTCATACCGCAACTTGAAGGCTTCATACGAGTATACGTACGACAAACTCAACTTCGCGGACTTCTCGATAAAGTCCAAGAGAATTCCTCCTTACGTGATTGACAAGCTGTCACGCGTCAAAGGCGTAACCATGGTAACGGCTCGCGTAAAAGAGGACACCTCGATAGAAATGCCAGGGGGCAAAAGGCTCATCGGGAGGGTCACGGGAATCCCAGTCGGAAAGGCTCTTGTTGACGACCTCCTGATCAAAAAAGGGCGTTCGTTCAAAAAGGGCGACAAAATGGTGTGCGTCGCGGAGTCGCACTTCGCTAAATTCTACGGGCTGAAAATCGGTGACACCTTGCGGTACCTGAAAAATGGCGTAAGCGTTCCCGTGGAAGTTGTCGGAATCGCGGGCAGCCCCGAGTATATAGTCCTCGCGGGAGAAAAGGACGATTTCAGCCCGATGCTTTCTTCCAGCATGATGGCCATCCTCTTTGTGCCACTTGACGTAGGGCAGTGGATGGCGGATATCGGCGGAGCGTACAACCAGGTTCTGTTTAAGGTGGAGGATTACTCAAAAGTAGACAGGCAGATCGCAAGTGTCGAGAGAATCATGAAGGATATCGGCGTCAAGGAGGTCGTAACCAAAGACGAGCACAATGGCAACCGCATGCTCAAGATGGATCTCGATGGAATGAAAAAATTCGCCCTCTTCTTTCCTGTTCTGTTCCTCGGCATCGCGTGCTTCAGCATCTACATCCTCTTGAGCCGGCTGGTTTACACACAGAGGCCGTTTATCGGCATCATGAGGGCCATGGGTTACAGCAGGAGACAGATACTCCGCCACTACCTCGGGTTTGCTCTGATAATAGGGATATCGGGAGCTTTTTTCGGTATCATCGCCGGGTACGGCCTTTCGTGGATTGTTACAGGGATGTATGTCGAGACGCTTGGGATACCACTGGTCAAAATCAGAATCTACTGGAGCGTGTTGCTTCAAGGAGCGACTCTTTCTCTCCTCTTTTGCGTTTTTGCGGGTTTTGTGCCGGCGGTAAAATCCGCCAGGCTTGATCCGTCCAAGGCGATGAGAGGCGAAATGCTCGAGCGCGTTTTCAGCCGTCCGCTTTTCGAGAGAATCTTCACTTCTTTCGCGAAATTCCCCATGTTCATCAAAGTGCCGACAAGAAACATGTTTCGAAACAAGCGACGAACGGTCTTTACGTTGTTGGGCCTCATGTTTTCAGTCATGATCGTTCTCGTTTTTCTGGCTGTTCTGGATACGTCAAACGACGCTTTCAATCGAGGCTTTAATTTGAACAACAAGTTCGATATGGTGGCGGTATTTCTAGGGGGACGAGACGCGGCTGTGGCCAATCGCATACAGCGCCTCGACGGAGTTGAAGCCGTGGAAGCTACGACCGGGTACAACTGCAAAATTTCGTGGAACGGTGATGAATCTGACAAGACGGTGCTGATGGGCATCGATCCGAACAGTGAGATGAAGAAATTCTACACGAGCGACCACGAGGAAGTAAAAATTACGGAGAATCATGTGATTCTCAATCAGTTTTTTCACATGAAGAAGGGAGTTCAGGTCGGACAGTGGGTGACGATCACGACGCCCTGGAAAGCCAGGCGATTCATCGTCTCCCGATTTATTGACGAACCCATGGGAAATATTCTGTACATCTCTCGCGATGAAGCCCGGGAACTACTGGCTTACGGATTGGCGAGCAGGGGAAGTTTTTACGTCAAGGTGCGCCCGGGATGCAGGGCGCAGGTGCGCGGAGGTCTTCAGAGAATGTCGGGAATGGCCGCGATAGTAGATCTCGCCGAGCTCAAAAATGAGATTGCTCATTACATGGAGCTTATGCGCATAATCATCAATGTGATGCTCATATTCGCGCTTGTCATGGCTTTCACGCTTACTTTTAACACTATAACCATCAACATTCTCGAGCGTGAGCGCGAGATCGCCACCATCAGAACGATAGGCACTGAGCCGTGGAAAATTTCAGCCATGACGACACTCGAGAATGTGATTTTCGGCTTGCTGTCGATCACTCCCGGCCTTGTTCTTGGTGTTGTGGTAGGCCGTTTCGCCATGTCATTGCAACAGACCGAATTCATGACTCTCACATTTGTGGTTCATCCAATGAGCTACATCCTGGTATCCGTTGGGATAATGGCGATGTTGCTTCTCTGTCAGATTCCTTCACTGCGTTACGTAAAAAAAGTAGATCTCGCGATTGCCACAAAAGAGCGAGGCGGGTGAACGGTTCCGCCCCCTCCCCTTTCGCGTGAGTGACAGTGCGCCACAATGTGTTCTGTTATACTCGAGTTGAAACGGCTCTTGTGAGGTGTTATCTGTGATTCTTGCGCTGTCAAGAAATAAGAAGTTGTACGCATGCGTTGTCGTGTGCCTGTTCTGGATGCTCGCCCTCTCCCCCGTCCTTGCGCCTGCTCGTACTACCACATCGCAAAGAGTGAAGTTTACCTTGAAGGCGGATGATGCGGACAGTAGCGCAATCAATGTGAAGGTGAGCTTTACGATGAGGAATGGCATGAAAGCGGTTTTCAGGCCTTCCGAGCAGAACAAGCAGCGCATGGTAAATTGGCCCGTTCCGACATTTGCGCTTCAGTCGCAATCGAACTCCGCATTCACGGTTGAACCTGCGGGGGAATCCGATGAAGGCTGGATTGTGACTTCCGCGTTGGACGGGGTTGTTCAGTTCGCGTACAAGGTGAAATTCGCGAACCCCGGGGGCGCATACGGTGTGATCACTGGAGAGGCGCCTCTAACGGCTGGCGCTCCCAGAGCTATAGCCAGTATGGACCTCAAGGCATTTGTGGCTTCAGACGCGCTCATGGCGCCTGAAAACGAGTATGGTGAGTATCTCTCGAACCAGTTCTCGGTCAAAGTGCTTACAACCGAAGGCCAAACGGCGCTCGCGCCGTGGAAGATTGGCGATGATGGCGACTTCGAGGTCGGATCCACGAGTGAACTGTTTTCAAATATCCTTGCCTGGGGGAAGATCAAAAAAATCAAACTGCGGTCGAGCGCTCCGGTCATCACAGTTGGATTCGCCGGAGATTGTAATCGTCTGAGCGGCTCACAACGCGCTTCATATGGCGACGCGCTGACGAAAATCTACAATGAGCTCAGGAACGTGATGGGCGCTCGCCCCCGCCAATCGACGGTTACGGCACTCGTTGTGGGCGCCGAACGGTACGGGTTGAAAGAGCCGGCGTCCGGGTCACAGCGCGATTCGTTCGTTCTGTTTCACGGTGGAAAATTGCTGGCGGGGCCTGCGGCGGCGGCCGCGGCCCGGGCATGGTTCGAGCTCTGGAACCGCTGGTCGCTCGTGCCATCCAGGGGCGGGGACGCCATGTGGATGCAGGAGGGGCTGCCGTGGTTCTTCGGCTATCGCACCGCCGCCCGGCTTGGACTGATGGACGCCAGCAGCGCCTATCGCGGATTCTGCAAAATCTACAGCGATTATCTGGCGGATCCGAAAGCCGCCACCGTCAGCCTGGCCGACGCCGAGTCCAACAGTGAAAGCCACCGGCTCCTCGAGACCAAAGGAGCGGTTCTCACAGCGGCGATGTCGGTGAAACTGTCAAACGGGGCGGCCGGTGGCGCAAAAGATATGGAGTGGCTTCTCGGGCGGATGGCCAGGAAATTCAATCACTTCGAGAAAAAAGAGTACTCCCTCGTGGACGTGAGCGAAATACTGGAGAAAGGCGCGTCTCCGAGCTGGGACAGGTTTTTCGCGTGTCGCGCTCGCGGTACCGATACGATACTTGCCTCGGAGTTTTCCACGACGGACACTTTCGGGAGCGGTTGCGTGGCTGGCGGATCAAAACGACTGTCAGGTAAAAGTTCCACGAAGAACTGGGCATATCTCGTGGTGGCGATACTAATTGTCTTCGCCATACCGTTAATCTTCAGCGCCTACATACGCCGGTCGATCAAACTCGACATGACCATGCCAAACATCTTCTCCGACTTCGACGATGAAGATTCTTGATGGCGGCCGCGCCTCGATTCAAGACAGCAGTGCGCTAATGGGAACAGCCCACAATCTGTCCCCGAGTTTCGCTATTTCGGTTCCGTTGAACGCGAGGAACGCAGCCTTACACCTCGGTTCCGCCTTCAAGAACGCGTTAAGTCCGGCCAGGTCACCGGGGTTCCATCTCGTGGCGGCCTTTACCTCGATCGCGATGATGTCCTCGCCCGCTTCGATGATGAAGTCCACCTCGTAACGGCCCTGAATTCGCCAGAAATACATCCGGGCGTTTGACGCATGCGCCTCAAGGATAGACTGAAGATTCTGTGCGACATACGTCTCGAACAGGTGCCCGCGGAATGAGTCTCCAGAGAGACTGCGTACCCCAACCATGTGCGCCGCCAGCCCGGAATCCGTGACAAACACCTTTGGCGTCTTGATTAATCGGGTGGTTCTGCTGCTTAGATACGGGGGAATAATGGTAGTCACAAAGGAGGTTTCCAGAAGGCTCAGGTATTTCCTTGCTGTCGGCACACTTGTTCCAGCATCGCTCGCGAGTTGGCTGATGTTTAGCAACTGGCCGGTTCTGTTGGCGACCAGTCGCAGCATCCTGCGAAATGATATCAGGTCACCGATATTTGCGAGATTCCTGACATCTTTCTCCACGTAGGTTTCTTCGTATCCCTCAAACCATCTTTCCTTTTGCCTGACCTGTCCCGTACAGACGGATGGGAGTCCTCCATCGATTATCTCGGCATCCTTGATCGGAGAAGCTCCTGACACTCGCTTTGGTTCGCCTTCGTTCAGAACCTTCGAGATAAACGGTTCTTTGTTGATACTGCACTGGCGCTCTCTTCGGTTCATGGGACGCAGATGCAAGTAAAGCGCTCTTCCGGCAAGACTTTCCGAGACCTTTTCCATCAAGAGAAAATTGGCCGACCCTGAAAGGAGAAAACGCCCGGGTTCCCTTTTCTCATCAACCAACTTCTTGATCGCAATGAGCATGTCCGGAGCTCGTTGTGCTTCGTCAATTGTAATAAGCTCGAGCTGCCCGAGCATTGCTTCCGGGCTTTCCCTCGCTTCTATCAGTGACGCGAAATCATCAAGGTTAACATATGTCCTGCCGGCAAGGAACGGCTCATTGAGGAGCAAAGTGCTTTTTCCTGCCTGCCGCATCCCGGCAATCACAACTACCGGAAAGTCCTCGAGAACCTCTTTCAACGGCCTCGAGATTTCCCTGTTCAGGTACATCATAATCATAAACTCCACATTGTCATTATGGCTATATAGCGTTTATGATTATGACAAGGAATTCCGGATTTGTCAAACGGGACGGATATTTCCTGCACAGAAAGCGCCGCGCCTGAAAGACGCGGCTCAAGTGGAATCCGTCAATGACTCCCTTGCCTCGGGGTCACCGCGCGCGAAGCGCGTGTGGTGGGAGAGGGTTGGGGCAGAACCCCCCTAGTCCCCCTTGTCAGGGGGGTACCTCGCCCCCCCACCTTAATCCTCCCCGTCTGCGGGGGAGGAAAAATGTTTGAGGACGTCTGCTCTCAGTACGCAGGCGTCGCACCGCTTGCACGGCGCGCCATCAACTGGCGAGTAGCACGAGAAAGTCATGTCCCAGGGTACTCCAAGCGCGTTGCCCACGCGAACGATATCCAATTTGGACATGTGAATAACGGGCAACACTAGGGCAATTTCTCTCTCGAGTCCGCAACGGCACGCGACCTCGAGGTTTCGCAGGCACTTCTCGCGGCAATCCGGATAGCCGGCGGCGTCATCGGCGTTTGGGCCGAAGGATATCTCCGAGTGTCCGCGTGAGGAGGCCAGACCGAAGGCATGTGCGAGCATCACCAGGTTGCGCCCAGGGAAGAAAGCCGCAGAGATTCCAGGGGTCTGCATTTCGGATGGCGACCGGTCAATCTGAAGGGCAATGCTCTGATCCGTGAGCGGTCCTCGGTACGGAAAGTCGAGCGTTACCACCAGGGGCTCATCGACGCCGGTTTCACGACAAATCGCCCGCGCCGCGGCCAGTTCTTCTTTGAGCGCGCGCTGGCCCCAGTCAAAAAACAGCGCATCAACAGCTTGTTGTCCATGCTCTGCCACCGCGAGATACAGGCACAGTCCTGAGTCCATCCCGCCCGATACGAGAACGAGCGCTTTCTTCAACTTCCCTCCCCCGTCGGCAACTTGACAATCATCGAGGATATCTCTTGAGCGCCCATGCGCAGGTCGAACGCGTTCAGGTGGTGTGCGCTATTCGAGTCGAACAGAGCCTGCGCGCGCGCTGGGAATTCCCTGTCGTTTTGCCAGAGGATGAACGCGATATGAACTTTTGGGAAAAGAGCGAACTGTGAGGACGCGTCGCCAAAGCTTGCGTCGACGCCGCCCGCCCCCGCGCACGCCTCTAAGAAACCGGCCACGTTTTCACCGAATTGTCTGGCGATAGGGGCCTCCACACTTCTGTTGACTACGGGTTCGTAAAAGCGGCCGCCTGGAAGATCCCGGTAGGCAAGCCACTGGCCGGAGGGCGCGGCGCCGTCGGTGTTGCACAGGTAGAGAAGCGTCAGCAACTTGAGCGAAAAAGAATCGAGGCCGCGCGGCGCTTCGATGTGAACTTCGGGAAATCGCACGCGCACTTCGCCTGATAACACGGGCAGTACGACATCTCCCACCGCGGACTCCCACCGCGCGCCGGCTTTGCGCGCCACTTCTTCAGGGTTCGATTCGCGCAGTTTCATCAAAGGCTCAGTGAGCGGGCTTTCTCCCCGCTGGTTCATGGAATCCATGCCGCACCGCTTGTGACGCGAACCGGCGTTAAACGCCCGTGGATCCAAAGCCGTTCTCGCCACGAACCGTTTTGTCCAGGCGCTCGACCTCTCGAAACTCGGCGCGCTCGACTTTTTGGAAGACCAGCTGACAGATTTTATCGCCCTTGCGCACATTGAAAAGCTTTTCCCGGTCGTGGTTTATGAGGATGACCTTGATTTCGCCACGGTAGTGCGAATCTATGAGACCTGGAGTGTTTACTATGCCGATGCCGTGGCGAGCGGCAAGGCCGCTCCTGGGCTGAAGGAACCCGGCATAACCTTCGGGAATAGAGATCGCGATTCCGGTAGGAACCAATTCTCTCTTTCCTGGCCCTAAAACCAGATCGACCCTGCTCTCGAGGTCACAGCCGGCGTCGAAGTCATGGGCATAGATCGGCGCAGACGCTTCCACATCGAGCTTCTTGAACTCCACAGTAAAAGTCAGTTCGATTCGCCCGCCTTCAAGCCGCGTAGTTGGCGATCTCAGTAGGCCGCGGCACGCGACAGCGCCACGAATGAACTACGATTTCAGCATCGTCCACCAGCACCATAGACGGTGTGCACAGCACGCTATGGAACGCGGCCTCAGCCAGCCCCTCAGCTTCGTTCATGTCGAAGAGTTTGCTAAAGGGAAACTGGTTTGCCACCTCTTTCGCCGCCGGACAGTTTGGGCATTCATCTTTCACAAATACTTTCAACAACATCCTTATCCCCTTTCGTGAGCGCTGTTCTGTTTCGTTCCTTGAGTTCGCCGAGTTTGCCTTTGTTCCATGTCGAAACCTTTGAGTAATAGCCGACGATCCTCGTGATTCCGTATACGTCCTTTGAACCGCAAAGCGGGCACTCACTCGAGAGCCCGCGGGTTGTTTTCGCGCACGTCTCGCAAACGGTGAACTCGGGACTGAAGGCAACTTGCGCGGCGTTGGTGTCTGAGAACACCTTCTCCACGAACTTGCGTATCGACGCGGCGGGCGGTTCGTGCTCGCCCAGCCACACGTGGATAATCGCGCCCGCCTTGATGAGAGGATGAAAGAGGCTCTGCTTCTGGACGCGCTCCACGTAATCGATCGGAGCGTCCGTCGCCAGATGCACGCTGTTGGTGTAGTAGAACTGGTCGGTCTCGACGTCTCCCTTGAGGACACTCTTCGTCTGTGAGGGAAAATATTTCATGTCGAGCTTCGCGAGCCTGTAGCCGCTCGACTCGGCAGGCGATTCCTCGAGCACGATGTTGATGCCGAATCGCTCAGAGAGGCGATCGCAGATGAGGCTCATGTGGGCTACGACCTTGAGCCCGAACCGCAGGGCCTCCTCCGACTCATGGAGCTGATGACCCAGATGATGTTGCACCATCTCATTCAAGCCAATCAGGCCGGCAAGGTAGGTCAGCCGGTCGATGCGCAGGTAAGGGTCTCCGTCGTTCTCCATGCACAACAGCGAAACCGGCCCGTCCGCGCCCAGCGCCATCAGGCTCGACACGAACTTTTGCTTTTGAAGGTGCGCCTGTGCTACAAGTTCGAGTGTCTTTTCGATTTCACTGAACAGCATCTCGTCGCTGCCGTGCGCCAGGTACGCGATGCGTGGCAGGTTTATAGTGATGTTCTGGAGCGCGCTGAAGCGCATCTTTTCAGGCGTGAGAGCTTCTTTGATATCCTCCTCGCTGAGCTTGAGCTTTAATCTGCAGCACTGAGAAACCGTAACTTCATCACCACGATCAAACACAAAGTAAGTGATGCCCTGCTTGCCCGCCACGTCGCAGGCGATATCCAGCATTTCTTCCCACCCCTCGGTGCGGAAGAAATCGTTGTTTATGTGCAAAAGCGGCTTGGGAAAAACAAAGGTCTTGCCCATGGCGTCGCCTTTGAGATATATCTCAAAAAGGGCCTTCAGGAACGCTTGCGCTTCGGGCTCGTACTCCTTGTATGTCTTGCCGGTTGGAACGCCTCCCGGGCCTATCGCCGGAGCGTCCGCAAGGTGGCCGGGCACGTTCCAGTACAGGTTGAAATCGGTGAACACCACTTGACTGTTGTGCGCGAATATCCCGTCGGCGGTCAGGAAGTTCTCGGTACCTTCCACGCCGATATCGTACACATACTCCTTGTTGTCAATCGGCTCTATGGAATCGACCCCCGCCGGCAACAGCGCCAGGCACCGCTCCAGCGCCTCTTTGAGCCGGGACATCTTCTCGTGCTGCTTTATGGCGATCCCCAGGCCCAGCTTCAACATGTTGGGGTTGGACGGGATCTGCCTCGCATCGAAGAAAAACTGTGAATCGTTTAAGCCTTTGCGGGCTTCGATAGCTCTCGGTACGCTCAGGGAGTCGATCACCCTGTCCATCTGAAGTCCGGCGTAAGGGGAGTCATCGAGTATTCTGTCCGGCCGCATGTGGCAACTGTGAACGGGCACGGCGTCTTTCTCGAGTTGCCGCATCAGCCCGTATGCCGTCTGATAGCAGATGTCCGGGTTGCCGGTGAGATAGCGCTTGCACAGCGCGACCATATCCTCGTTGCAAAGGCGCTCGAGCTGTTCGATGTCGACGCATGCGAGCCTCCGCTCGACTTCGGAATGGAGCTCACGGATCTTTTCGGGAGTTATCTTGCCCAGTTTCTTGACCGACATCCGATCACCAAACACTTCCTTTATGAGTCCCCTCAGGTGCTCGTAGGAGTACCGCTTCTGGTCGTATTGCTTACCCGGCTTCTCGATGCTGGAAACCCTCGCGGCTTCCTTTTCGGAATGCACAAAGCGGACTTTCTCCAGTTGTGTCGAGCCAATGGTGACCACGTGTCTTTCCCGGGCGACGGCAACTTTATTTCTCTTTATCTCTACCGGGGCCACCTGGTCGGTGCGTATGCTGGGAACAGCGCCCAGCCGCGTGAAAGCAAACCAGAGGTGTGCCTTGAGTGTGAGCGAGACAGTGGAGCATCCTATCCTGTTTCCGGAGATGTAGCCGTCTCCGGACAGGTAAGCCGAGAGGAACTCCTCGACAATCTCTCTTTTGCCGAGGAGAACGATGGTGGGGATCATCTTGTTTTCGGCCTGCCGGCCGCAAAGCGCTTCGAACAGGGCGACGTGCGTCCTGCCGCCAAAGGAACACGTGCCGCCTTTGACCCGGCACGGGACACCGAAAACGGTTTCCACGCACTTCTTCACGTCCTCGAAAAGCGAATCGTGGAACACGTGCAGACTGACTTGCGAGCCGAGGCTTCCCTCGGAAACGTAGTAGCCGAGCAATCTCGCGAGTTCGGGTGTGACTGAGAGAAACTGATCCACGCCGAATTTGCGCGGCGACTTTCCGCGAATGAACACCTGGCCGCCGGTCTCCAGCGTGTCGAAGTCGCCGACGAGTTTGAGGACGTCAACGCTCTTTTGCTCATGATCGATATCTATCTGGCGAGGCACGAGCACGACTTCCGGTTCGTCTTTGGGCAGGGCGCCGATAACCTGGCCTTCCTCGTCGAACATGAACAGTGAGTGGTTGTCGGTTACCTTTACCTTCTGCCCCTGACCCGTCTTGACTTCGACGACCTGGTGGTTGTTCTCATGGCGGATGGCCGCGTATATCCTCGACAGAACGGTCTCGCCGGTCTCGTGGTCGAAGCTGACAGCGTAGTACCGATCCCCCTCGACCTTGGAGGTGGCCTCTCCCTCCACCGCAAGGCGGGAATCGACGAAAGCGCCGATTTCCACCAGATCCAGCTTGTCTGAGATACTGTCGTAGACAAAAATCCGCTCGTCGCCTCGGAGCGAACCTCTGGCGCCGGCAAGCTGATTGAATTCGAAAATCAGCATCTGCGCGAGCTGAAGCAATCGCTCGTACGGAAGGCCCACAAGCAACGGAGCGAAGAAAACGTTTACCGCTTCCCACCCGATAGCGCCGGCGTAATACGATTGAAGCGTGGACGCCATCTTGACCATGTGGCCTATCAGGACATCGGGATGTTTCGCCGGGCGCGAGGTGCTTGTGATGTTTGGGAGCCTCAGTCCATACTTCTTGACGTACTCCAGGCTGTGTCCTCCACAATACGGTCTTACGATGAAGCCAAGGTCGTGCAAGTGGATCGCGCCCTCATAGTGAGCGCGGGCTATGTCATCGGAGAAAACCTTCTCGAGCGCGTACTGCTTGAGAACCGCTTCGGCGATAGTGAGGTTGATGGATTCCGGATTGTGAGTGGTGTTGGAGTTCTCTTTGTTGGCCTGGGTGATTATGTTTTCAACGTCAAACATGGGAAGGCCAAGCTTGGTGTGGCGTTCGAGCATGTGCGACAGGCCACGCTCCATGAACTGAAGGTCGATGAGCTCACGAATAAGACTTGTTGTTACACGTATCTGATCTGACGTGACAAGAGCCTTTTCCACCTCGTCCGCTATCTCTTGCGCGAGTTCCGGGGAGGCTTTGGCCTCGAGCATGATCGAAGCCACGATCCTTTGTTTGTCCCAGAGGTTGATCTCTTCTTGCGATACCGTGCTCACCCGGAGTGCGATATCGGTGGCATCACAGGCGGCTTCGTATGTAAATCCCACGTTGTTGTCCAGAACCTGAATCTTGGGCGTCACCTACCGCTCCTTTGCGCTGTCTCGCCGTTCACGTGATTTTCCGGCAGCGTTGGCATGATATCCTCGAACTCTTTCTGAAATTCAGACACGTCTCCGAACCTCTTGTAGACGGAAGCGAAACGAAGGTACGCGATTTCATCCAGCATGCGGAGCCGCTCCATCACCATGTCGCCGATCTCGCAAGATTGGATTGTTTTTTCCTTTCGCCGCATCAAGGCGCTCTCCATCTCGTCAATGTTGTTCTCAATTATAGAAAGCGCTACGTTTCGCTTGGAAAGAGCCTTGTAAAAACCATTGGCGATCTTTGTCCTGTCATAACTTTCGAGCGCGCCATCTCTTTTGACTATCAGCGCATCAACTTTTTCTCTGCGCTCGAAAGTGGTAAACCTGTGACCGCATGACGGACAACACCTGCGCCGCCTGATCCCATCGCCTTCTTTGATGACTCGCGTGTCGATTACTTTTGTCTTATTGTTCTCGCAAAACGGGCATTTCACTTATCTAAACCAACCTTATTGTTCCACCAATTCTTCAAAACCACATCTTGTGATGAAGGCCATTTTTAACCACAAGATAGGGTGTGTCAAGACGGTTTTCGTAAATATTTTCTCTATTCGATTGGTTCACTGTTGGCAGAAGGGATAAAGCTTGATTTAAGGTTTAGTTGGTGGTCGAGCCTTGTGTAGATTAACGAGAAGACGCATGATTGCCGCACGGCTTGCGGCACGGAAGCGCATTGAGTGTGTAAACCCACGGTTCATGCGGTGCCTGACGCAAGGAGCAAGAACATCTGAATAACTCCTCTGTCTTGAGCGATGATATAGAAAAACTTTTTTCTGAACCTGTACTTGAGATTGAGTAATAACTGGCAAACAGTGGCAGTTATCGGCTATCTTTTTCCAGGTAGGTTGAATAGTTCGCGAGTTTGTCGCGCGGCAACCTGGCTGAGATAAGCATGCTATCGCCATCGATCCTGCTGCTTTGAACGGTTGCGTCGCGGTATAAACTGGCTATGATATCACCGCGATCGGCGGGGACGCGAAGGCGCGCGCTGGATAACTCCAGCCTGGCAACAGCGGCGATCGCGGAAAGTAGCTCGGGTGTCCCTTCTCCAGTCAGTGCCGATATCAGCACAGACTCAGGGAATCTTTTTTTTAAGGTAGATTTTTCCGTTGGCGATACAGCGTCGGTTTTATTGAAAACTGTTATGGCGGGAATGTCTGACGCGTCCAGTTCCGCGAGCGTTTCGATTACCGCCCGCATTCGCGACGCCATGGATTCCTGCATGGTAGCGTCGATGACGTGTATGAGAACCATTGCGTCCCGGACAACTTCGAGCGTCGAGTGAAAAGCCGCCACCAGTTCGTGTGGGAGGTTTCGAATGAACCCGACAGTATCGGATATGACAGCGGCCTGGCCGCGGGCGAACTCCAGGCGTCTGGTAGTGGAGTCCAGAGTGCTGAAGAGCTGGTTCCGGACGAGTACAGTAGAGCCTGTCAGGCGATTTAAGATAGACGACTTGCCGCTGTTTGTATAGCCGACAAGGCAGATTGAGATCAGGCCCGCCCGCCCGCGCTGCTTGCACTGAGTCTGGCGCACGGCCTCCATCTTCTCCAGATCGCGCTCCAGACGGCGCATCCTCTTGCGGATGCGACGCCGATCCACTTCGAGTTTCGTCTCGCCGGGACCTCTGGTTCCGATGCCGCCTCCCAGTCTGGAGAGCTCGATGCCGTGCCCGCGCATCCGTGGAAAAAGGTATGACAGTTGAGCGAGCTCGACCTGTGTTCTGCCTTCGGCCGTGTGGGCGTGGAGGGCAAAGATATCCAGTATCAGCGCCGCGCGATCGAGAACCCTGACGCCGAGCGCGGATGCGAGTCTGCCTTGCTGGGCCACCGACAATTCATTATCGAATATGACGAGCGACGCGTCCGCGTCCCTGACGGCGCGGGCAACCTCTTCGACTTTTCCGCGGCCAAGCACTGTCGCAGGGTCGTACCTGTCGCGCTTCTGTGTCAGCGAGCCGCGGATGCGCGCGCCGGCCGCGACAGCAAGCGCCTCGAGCTCTGATAGCGATTCGGCAACCCCGTCATCGGACATCGAGGGAAGTTGCAGCGCGACCAGCAACGCGCCCTCGACATCGCCCGACAAGTTGGGGCTATTGTCAGATGACATGACGCTCCGTCAAAGCAGTTTCTCGAGGCGCGCCATGGCTTCAATTATCCGGTCATCTTCGACTGTCAGTGAGAGCCTGACGAACCCCTCCCCGGATGAGCCATACGCGTTGCCTGGAGTAAAGAAGACGCCTGCCGCCTCGAGGACATGCGTCGAGAAGCTGACGGAGTCGAAGCCGCCTGGAACCGGCAACCATATATAGATGCTCCCTTTCGGGGGATCGACTCGCCAGCCCAGCGAAGCAAGTTCCCTGACCAAAAGATCACGTCTTCGCTTGTAGGTGGCTGTCATCCGGCTGGCGTCGGACTCGCAACTGTTCAGCGCCTCAATGCCCGCAAGCTGCACCGGATTAAAAATTCCCGAGTCGATATTTGTCTTGACAGTGCCAAGCGCGCTGATGATGTCCGCGTTGCCGCAGGCGAAACCAATGCGCCATCCCGTCATGTTGAACGTCTTGGACAGGGAATGAAACTCCAGGCCCGTCTCCTTTGCCCCCGGAACCTCGAGAACGCTGGGAGCGACAAATCCGTCGTAAGTTATTTCAGAGTAGGCGTTGTCGTGGGCAAGAATGATGTTGTGCTCAAGGCAGAACTCGACCGCGCGCTCAAAGAAGTCGATTTGCGCGACCGCGCCGGTCGGATTGTTCGGGTAGTTGATCCACAGTATTCGAGCGCGGCGTAGCACGCCCTCTGGCACGCTCTCGAGGTCGGGAAGAAAGCGGTTCTCCGGCGTCAAGGGCAGATAATGCGATTCCGCGCCCGCCAGGAGCGTCCCCATCGCATAAACAGGGTACGAGGGCTCTGGAACCAGCGCAATGTCACCGGGATCGAGCGCGGCCAGCGCCATGTGAGCTATGCCCTCCTTGGAGCCAATGAGCGGGAGTATCTCGCGTTCGGGGTCCAGTGCCACGCCGAACCTGCGCTCTATCCACCGGGCCGCGGATTCTCTGAATTCGCCAAGGCCAAAGTAAGATGGATAGCGGTGGTTTTCAGGCCGGCGCGCTTCAGAGCAAAGCCTTTCGATCACTTTGTCCGGTGTCGGCATGTCAGGGTCGCCGACGCCGAAACTGATCACGTCGACACCTTGCGCCCTTTTTTCGGCGATCTTTTTGTCTATCCCGGCGAAGAGGTATGGAGGCACTCTCTCTAACTTTTGTGAAAATCGCATCTAGTGAACCGTCTTTCCATCGAATACGTGCCTGGCGGGACCCGTGAGCAGTACCCCGTCTTCCGTCCAGTCAACTACCAGCGCCCCGCCCGGCAGGAATACGGATGCGCGTTTTGGGATGAGACCGTTGACGCTTGCCGCTACGACCGACGCGCACGCCCCGGTGCCGCACGCCAGAGTCTCCCCTACTCCGCGCTCCCAGACTCTCGCCTCGAGGTTGCCGTCGTCTAATATCTCGACAAACTCGACGTTGGTTCGCTCTGGAAAAAAACGATGTGTCTCGAGTAGAGGGCCCACGTTTTGAACCGGATATCCGTTGACGTCTTGCACAAAGACGACACAGTGGGGGTTGCCCATTGACACGCACGTGACCGTAACCGGATCGCGGCTTTCGAGGGGCAACTCGATACTTACCGCCTCTTCCGTCGGTTGCCCCTCCATTGGAATATCGGCCCTGCGATACTTCGGAACGCCCATATCAACAGAAAAACGCAACACCGGGGCCTGACCCCGGTGTTGCGTTTTTGCACGGGATACGCGCCGCGCGCCCGAGAGGGTCTCCACGGTTGCCTCATCGGAGTCCAGGACGCCACGATCCAGCGCGAAAAGAAAAAGAGCGCGCGCGCCATTGCCGCACATCTGCGCTTCGGATCCGTCGGCATTGAGAATGCGCATCTTGAGGTCACAGGAATCGGACGGGAGCATCTCGATAACGCCGTCCGCTCCCACGCCCGTTCGCCTGGCGCACAGACGTCGCGCCTCATCCGGCGTGGTCTCATTTCCACCTGAGAAGCGATCCAGCATAATGAAATCGTTACCGGCGGCTTCATACTTGAAAAATTCCATCCTGATCAATTTCCTAGATTGAGTTAAAGGTTTGCGCTCTCTTTGAGTGTGGATATTATCATATCGGCGGCATCCCGCGGTCGCTCTCCGACGTCGAACCACTTCACGCGGGGGTCGGCCTTGAACCACGTCATCTGTCTCTTCGCGTAGTTGCGGGTGCGGCGCTTGATCTCATCAACCGCCTCGTCAAGTGTCTTCTCGCCATCGAGATGCTCCAGGATTTGCCTGTACCCGAGAGCCTCGGCCGCTATCGTCCCGCGCTCGAGCCCCGTTTCTTTGAGGCGCATCACCTCGTCCACAAGCCCTTGTGCCATCATCCTGTCCACGCGTTCGTCTATCAGGCGGCGCAACAAGACGCGGTCCATCTTGAGCCCGACGACACGCGCGTCATACGGCGACTGATAGTCGCTCCAGGAGCGCTGTCTCTCCGACATCAGGCGATCACCCTGCCGCGCCACTTCGATTGCGCGAAGAACCCGTCGGCGGTTCCGCGGAGAAATTTCAAGCGCGGCGGCATGGTTCAGATTCTCGAGGAGTTTGTGAAGCTCGAGGTCGTTCATGTCATGGAACTCGTCATCATCCGCATCGACACGATGCCCGTTCGCGAAGTTAAGGTCGTCCACCACGGCGCGGTAGTACAGCCCGGAACCTCCGACCAGCAGTGGCAAACCGCCCCGTGAGGTGATGTCCAGTATCTGTTCGTCCGCAAGCTCCTTGAAGCGGGCGACTGAAAAAGATTCTTTCGGATCCACCACGTCGAGCATGTGAAACGGGACGGCTTCACGCTCTTCCTTTGTAGGCTTATTGGCGCCGATGTCCATGCCGCGATAGACCTGTATGGCGTCTATGGAGACGATCTCGGCATTGATCTCGGCGGCTACAGTGACAGCGACGGCGGTCTTGCCGATAGCGGTCGGCCCAACGATAGCGGCCATTTTTGTGCCAGGCTCCAAGTGGGATTTTCCTCCGCTCCCGGGCGAGGAAGCTTTTGGCGCATGTTCAAGATGGTGGTGTGTCACCTCTCTGTTTCTCCCTCCTCAAGCAAGGCGAGGGATGTTTTCCACCGACCGACGTCCGAGCCTGCGAGCGGAGGGCGAAAAAGACATCCCGAGCCTCTTATTTGTGCCTGGTGACCGTGAAGCGCTGAAGAGCCACCGGCTCGCCCGGGCTTATCCCGGCCTTCATCATGGCGATGCGCACCTGCTCCTCCGCCGTGTCCACACCCTCGAGATCCGGAAGCAGCAATCCCGACTTGTTGCCCGACCTGACGATGACGCCGTAAACTTTCGGATCCAGGTGGCTCATATCGGCTATGTCTTCCGCCTCGCCCAGCACGTCTACCGAGTAGGTCAGCCTGTCGAGCTCGTTCGGCCTTACCGGCCCGAAGCGAAAGTCCGACTTCGCGCTCGATATGGCGTTGTTCCTTATCTCTTCGGCGATGTCACGCGCCGCCGGCTGGATGGTTCCGATGCATCCGCGCAGCTCGCCATTCTTTTCGATGCACACGAAAACGCCTGCGCGCTTCTCCTTGAGCTCAAGCGCCACGTTCTCGACGTCCGTCAAGTCCTCGCCACGGACGCACGCCTCCACTACCTTGCGCGCCAGCTTCGCATGCTCGCTCTGTGGTTCTCCCGGGGCGGTCATGTCGTCCCATCCTTTCCCACGAGAGACAGCGTTGCATCAGGCTCGCCGGGACGCATTCGCGCGACCATGTAGCCGACCCCGAAAGGTCCCTCGTAGGAGAGCACCTCGCTTGAGCGGGCGCAACCATCCACTGTTCCCGCCATTGTCACAAGCGATCGAAGTCCGCACTCTCCCGCCTCGTCCACGAGGCGACTGTCAAGCTCAAAGAGACCTGTAAAATCGCCGCTCGACACGATGTCCACGATAAGCGCGTCAAATTCGGCGCCACGCGGGCTATACCCCGCCGGGGCCGTCGGGATAAGCCGGTGTGACATGTCTCCAGATGCGATGAACACGGCTTTTCGCCCAACGGATTCCACAGCCTTTCTTATAGCAATGCCCATCATGTAATGCGCCTCGAAGTCCAGAAGAGACAGAGACAGGCACACGAGCGGGTAAGAGCGCTTCGCGAGGAAGTACAGGGGAACCAGTATGCCGTGATCGAGATCGCCCGCGCCGCGCTCCCCCGTGGCCTCGCACGGTACCCCCATCTCTCGCGCGCGCTTCAAGACCGCCATGGCAAGTTCAATATCCGAAACGGCATCGACGCGAACCTGCGGCGCCCCGAACATGGAAAATGAGCCACCCAGCGCCGGAGCGGTTTTTACCGTGAACGCGTTCCTGCATATCGGGGTGTGTGGAGACATAATGACAAGAACGTCAGGGGCCACCTCTTCGATCTCGGAAGCGAGGGTTTCGAGAGCGGCCGCGCTCTTTTGAACATGCCTTACCTCGCCCCCCCCAACTTCTGGCACGAGAATTGGAGGGTGAGGCGCCACACAGCACAACTTCAGGTATTCCACGGGATTTATCCCTTGCCCTGATGTCCCTTGATGATTTTCAGCGCTGTCTTTCGGGCTCTGTCAAACGCTTCCTTGCCGCGCGCCTCGATATAGACGCGAACCATCGGCTCAGTCCCGGAAGCGCGAACGAGCATCCACGTGTCGGCGGCGGTAATGACTTTCACGCCGTCGCTCAAGTTTACTTTTACAACGTCTTCATCCCCCAGCGCGCGGGGAGGGTTCTCGCTTAACGAATCCATAAGGGTTTCTTTGCGGCTTTCCGGCAGTTTGACGTCAATCCGTTCGTCAAAGCACGGGCCGAACTCGTTGTAAATGTTTTCCAGAAGCTCGGACAACGGCTTCTTGAACCGCGCGGCGATCTCGATGAGGATCAGGCCGGCCATGAGACCGTCTTTCTCGGGGATATGCCCCGCGACGCTCACGCCCCCGCTCTCTTCACCGCCCAGAATAATCATCTTCTTGCGCATGAGTTCGCCGATGTACTTGAAGCCGACCGGCGTCTCCAGCACACGGCAGCCGTTGTGCTCGGCGATGGTGTCGAGCATGTGGGTGGTCGCTATCGAGCGGGCTACGGCGCCTCCCGTTGGTTTGTAGGTGAGCAGGTACCACAACATCAGCGTCAGGGCCTTGTTTGGGGTGAGGTAGACGCCTTTCGAATCCACGACACCAAATCGGTCGGCGTCTCCGTCGAGCGCGATTCCCAGGTCGGACTTGTTGACGAGCACCGCTTTTTTGCACTCCGTGAGATTGGGCTCGATTGGCTCAGGGAGCAGACCCCCGAACTCGGAGTCAAGGTGGCAGTGGAGTGGGGTCACGTGCGCGTCCATGTGCGCGAGCGCTCTCATGAAAACATTCTGACCTGACCCGTACATTGGATCGAAAAGTATTTTTACGTGAGAGCGTTCTATCATCGATCGTTCCACGAGACTCAAGAGTTGTTTGATGTATTCATTGCTGACGTCGAGCTTCTTGATGGGCGCCAGCGTCCTGTCGACAGGCGGATCGGTGTGGCCTTCCTCGAGGATCGCTCCAATTTCCCATTCGATGTCGCCGGTGATGTCGGGTGTCGCCGGTCCCCCGTAATGGGGAATGAACTTGATCCCGTTATACTCCGGAGGGTTATGGCTCGCGGTGAGCATGATCGCGCCAGCGGCGCCAATGTGCTTGACCGCGAACGCCGCTTGCGGCGTCGGGCAGAAAGTTTCCATGCGCAAAGCGGCGATTCCGTTTTTCATCAAGACGTTTGAGACCAGGTCCGCGAATCCTTCCGAGTGTGCCCTGGTATCGTAAGCGACCACGCACCCTTTTTGCGCGAGCTCTTTCTCATAGAGATAATTGCAGATCGCTTGCGTCACAATTTCGACATTTGTCCGGTTGAAGTCCGTGTTTACAGTCGAGCGCCACCCGTCTGTGCCAAATGTAATTTCAGTCATGTCGCCACTTCCCGTGTAAACAAGCCAACTTCAAAAAGTATAACACCAACGTCGCCTCAGTCAGGTCAGGGGTCAGGCACCGTCTACCGCTAAAGCGGTAGACGTTGCCTGACCCCTTCCTCAAGAATTCTTTATCTCGGCCTCGAAAGTGTCCAGTACGGCTTTGCAGTCGGCTTCGCCATCGCCTTCCGCGTAGAGGTGAAGGACCGGCTCTTGAGGATCCGGAAGCACGAGTGCCCAGCGCCTGCCGCCATCGTAAGATATTTTTATGCCGTCGGTTGAATCGATGACGTCGTCCTGATGAGTCTCGAGCAGCACCCTCATGACGGTGCCCTTGTTTTCCCACGACATCAATACCTCGCGCCGCATGAGTGTAAATCCGGGAACAGTCGCCTGCAGACTCGACAGCGGCTCGCCCGCATGCGCGAGCATTTCGAGCAGTTTCGCGAACGTCATCATAGCGTCGTAGACCGGCATGAATCCCGGAAAGACAAACCCGCCGTCACCGCTTCCCGCGAAAATGACGCCATCGGCGCGGGCGCACGTCATGATTCCAGATCGGTCGAGCCGCGTGCGCGTGATCTCGAAGCCACGACTGCCGGCGATTTCCTCTATAACCCACGGCTGGTTCACGGGAATCGCTATTTTCCCCGGAGGTTTTGTGTAACGTGTGACGAGCTCGACCATCGTGACAAGGAGATTGCTGCCGGCGAGAATGCCTCCCGCGTCTGTAACGACCGCGAGCCTTTCCGCGGCGTTGTCAAAGAAAAGACCCAGGTCGGCTTTGAACGAGAGTGTCACATCCCCGAGACGTTTCAGCGACTCCTCACGGCGCGGGCGCGCGGTGATAAGCCGCTTTTCATCCGTGTAGGCGTTGAGGCTCAGCACTTCACAGCCCAGCTTGCCAAGCAGCCCCGGCATTATGAGCGAGGCCGCGCCGTACCCGTAATCAAAGACCACCTTGAAGTTGGCGTCCTGAATCGCGCCGGTGTCGAGCTTCTCCTCCACCGCATGCGCATACGCTTCTCTCGCGCGGGCGGGGTAGTATATTTCGCCAAGCTCATCTAAAAACGCCCTGCGAAAGTTGTTTCGCGAGTAAATGCTCTCTATCTTCCTTTGGGCGTTCGGATCGAGGTCGCCTCCTTCTTCGTCGAAGAAGTTTATGTCGATCCACTGTGAATCGCGCTCGTTTGTGCGCGTGTCCACCCCGCCCTGGTCGCTGTGACTCTTGACGGTAAAACGGTTCACCGGGACAGCGCTGACTTCGAGATCCCGGCAGTGGACGCCCGACGCGTTTATCCCGGCCATGAGAGCGCGTTTGATTATGCGCGCGGATCTCGTGCCGTCGCGGCTGGTGACAACCTGGGCGTTGACCGGGAGGGTCGAGCCGTACGCCATGCCGATTTTTACCGCCATCTCCGGGGTGATGTCCACGTTCAGCAGGCCCGAGATTCCATGTTTTCCGAACATCGAGCGCATGCCGCGCGACTCCCATATGATGCTCGAGTTGATCGTGGCGCCGGAGTCCACGGTTTTGAACGGGTATATCAGGATGCCATGGTTGATGATGGCGTTGTCACCCACAAGGCAATCGTTGCCCAGCACCGCGCCTTCGTCAATGCGCACCCCCGACTTGATGTCGCAGTTGCGGGCGAGCACGCTGCCTCTTATGTGACAGGACGGCCCGATGTACGTGTTGTCCATAATTATGGAGCGGTGGAGGAAATTGTCTCGTTTGACGACGACGTTGTTGCCGATTACGGTGTACTCGCGGATTTTGCTGTCAGACTCTATCTTGACGTGATTCCCGATTAACAATGGACCGGACAGGTTGACAGAGTCGTCTATCTCGGCACCGTCTCCGAGCCAGATATTGTTCTCGAGCTTGTGCCCGGGCACTTTGATATCCACAAGGCCTTCCAGGATATCGCGATGCGCGGCATGGTACTGTTCGAGGTTGCCGATGTCTGTCCAATAGCCTTCGGCGACGTAACCAAAGAGAGGGAAGCCGTTCTCGAGCATCAACGGGAAAAGCTCTTTCGAGAAGTCGTAAGGACGGTCGTCGGGGATCATGTCCAGCGCCTCGGGTTCAATTATGTAGATGCCCGTGTTTATCGTGTCTGAGAACACCTCGCCCCATCCGGGTTTCTCGAGAAAGCGTTCGATCTTGCCGTCCGCTGAAGTCGTGACGAGCCCAAAATCAAGAGGGTTCGGCGCTTTCTTGAGGACGATAGTCGCTATGGCGCCGCGTTCTCTGTGGAAGTCGACGGCTGCGGCGAGGTCGATGTCGGTCAACGCGTCGCCCGAGATGACCAAAAACGTTCTGTCGAGCAGCGCCCGGGCGTTACGAACGCTGCCGGCCGTGCCAAGCGGACTCTCCTCTGTCACATGGCTCATGTTTACACCAAAATCGCTGCCGTCTCCAAAGTAGTTTGTGATAAGTGTCGGCAGGAACTGGAGGGTGACTACGATGTCTGTGCAGGCGTGACGTTTCAGAAGTTCGATGGTGTGCTCCATCAACGGCTTGTTGACGACGTGAACCATTGGCTTTGGCTGGTTGCCCGTCAGCGGGCGCAACCGCGTTCCCTGACCACCGGCCATGACCACCGCAAGCATATTGCGAGTTTGAGGCTCAGTCATCTTCGACCGTTCCCTTTCAGATAATCTACGCTGATTCCCTGACGGCTTCCAGCGCTCTTTTCACATATATGGCGCCCGAGTAAAGAGACCAGGCCATGCCAACAATGAAGAGCCATAGCCCGTACGTCTGCCATGAAGCGCCCGACGTGAAAGAGTAGCCACTGAATCCCGTAAGACTGCCGATGTGTGGCGCCTTTGGTAGAACCAGGCAGATAAGCGCGACAAAGAGTATCGCTGTCGCGACCTTGCCCGACCAGTGCACCGCTATCTTGTCAGGATCGATCTTGCCAAGGAACGGATAACCGGCGGCCATCAAGACGTCGCGGCCCAGCACGATTACCATGAAAGCGAGCGGAAGCATGCGCATCGCGTAAAGCGTGATGATAGTAGCGCCAATGAAAAGCCTGTCCGCGAGCGGGTCGGCGGTTTTCCCAAAGTTGGACACGCTTTCCGTGCGCCTGGCTACCTGGCCGTCCAGCCAGTCGGTAAAAGCCCCAAACGCGAATAAGGCCAGCGCCGCGTACCGGTAGCCCGGATGCGAGTTCGACATCACCATGAATATGACGAATGGCGGGGTGATCGCTATCCGCGCCAAAGTAATGATGTTCGCAAGATTTTCCATGAACAGCTCCTTTGTCTCAAACGCCGTTTTGATTCCAGGATGTTGGTCGGGACGGCCGGATTCGAACCGGCGACCCCCGGTCCCCCAGACCGGTGCGCTAACCTGGCTGCGCCACGTCCCGACATTCATCAAAGGTAATGATATCAAAACGCTTAACTTTTGGGGTCAGGTCTTTTTTAGGGGTCAGGCGCCATCTACCGCGCAGCGGTAGACGCGGCGGGGTCACGCACCGTCTACCGCTTTAGCGGTAGACGTTGCCAGACCCCTCTACGCAGTAAAGGTAGACGGCGCCTGATCCCTCTGGACGGACGATCGACTTTAAAAAAAGACCTGACCACAAAGTTAAGTCAGTCGGAGAAGCCGCCGATTGTGTTGGTACCCGCGCCTTTTTTGTTCCAGTACATGGAGCGCTCGACCATTATCTTTTTTCCGGCGTCAAGAGAGCGGACGATGGTTGTTGCCCTGCCCTTTACTCCTCTATCAGCCATGGAGTAGGTCATTCTTGACCGGGCGCCTATTGTCTCTTTAAAGACGGTGTCTTTCGCGGACGTGTTGGTGAGATAGGATATCTCGACTGTCACGGGTGCGTCGTTCGGGTTCTGTACGAGTGTATATGTCTCACGACCCTCGGATGTCTGGCCGTCAGGCAGGTAAAAGGTTTTGTGGGCCGCGCTCATGCCGATAGAGTCGTGACACGCCTCTCCGGTCCCAAAGTCCCAGTACATGGCGCGCTCGGCGATTACAGGCGCGGAGCCGTGCACGAGGGTTGAGACGTCCTTGTCTGGAATGATGCCGTTTAAGTTCAAAGTCTTGCGTGAATTGGCCGGCATCGTGAACGGATCCTGCAGAAAATTTCCTTCGGGAGTCATGCAGGTAAGGGTAACTTCACAGGCCGAGTCGTTCGGGTTCTGGATGAGAACATAAGTGGTGAACCCCCACGAGGTCGAACCTTCCGCCAGGTAATAATCCTGTGCTGGAGAGACGGCGCCGACCGAGCAGTGACCTTCGCGCCGGTTGTTCCTGTACATGGCGCGTTCCGCTATCACGGGCTGGTTGGAGGAAACTTTCACAGAAGCGTCCTTCGAGCCGATATCTTGCTCCATGGAGTATGTGGCGCGAGAGTGCGCCGGTATGACTTTTTTGAGCGTCTGTGGGGTCTCCCCCTCAATCATGTATGTGAGGTTTACGTGAGCCTGTGCTGAATTCGGATTTTGAACGAGTGTCCACGTTTCAAAGTTATGATCCGAGCTCCCCTCCGGGAGATACCACACGAGCGACGCGGATGTCGCGCCAATCGAGGAGTGGCCCTCCGGTGAGGAAGCGCCCTTCCCCGTCCAGGACATGGTGCGGTCAACCGCGATGGTCTTGCCCTCGAGGCACTCTACCTTAGTGGAGAAATCAACCGCGCCCAGTATCTCGCGGGGATCCACGGTCGTCTGGCTCATCTTTGGGAGCTTTATCTCGCGGATTGCCGCTGTTGCGCCTCCCTTTTCAGGGTTGGGATCCATGTACGTCATTCTGGCCGTCACTTCTGAATCGTTCGGGTTCTCAATCGTTATGTATGTGTCAAAGCCCCACGCGGTGGAGCCTTCCGCCAGATACCAGGTGGGGTGCAGCAAGGTAAAGTTCCTGTCCGAGTTGGAGCCCGTCCCTGTGTTTACCACAACAGCGCCGCCCGTTTCGCCTTCAGGCACTATTACCACTATCTCACCATCGGACCAGGAAACGTACTGAGTGACTTTCTTGC
>PHEX01000003.1 GCA_002843005.1 Candidatus Anoxymicrobium japonicum
CTTTTCAGACAGGGTGATTCCGTTCGATGACAGACAGGTACTCGTGGAGTGCATACGGGAGATGTGAAGTGCGCAAGATCAGTCTTGATCAGATAGCGAAAGCGATGGGCGGAACGGTTTCCGTTTCTTCGCCAGATTGCGTTGTCTCACGCGTGGGAATTGATACGCGTAATCTGGCCGGGAGAGATATGTTCTTCGCGCTCAAGGGGCCGCGATATGACGGTCATGCGTTCCTTTGTGACGCTTTGCGGGCAGGGGTAAAAGCGGCGGTGGTTAATGCTCGCAATCATCTGGCGTATGAGTTCCGGGCAAAAAATCCAGGCTTTCCCGTGGTTCTTGTCAAGGACACGACAAAAGCCCTTGGAGACCTCGCCGCTTTTGTGCGCGAGGGCTTGAATGTGAACGCGGTGAGCATAACCGGCACGACCGGCAAGACGTGCACCAAAGATTTTCTCGTGTCAATACTGCTTGAGGATCGAAGCGTATGCGCGTCTGAGGATAACCAAAATAATGAGATAGGTGTTCCGCTCACTATCTTTAGAGCCAACAAGAAAGACAGCGCGCTCGTGACAGAGTTGGGAGCTCGCCATCCAGGAGACATCAAGAGGCTCGTAGAGATTGTGAAGCCAGGCGCGGGAATAATAACCAATGTCGGCCCCGGGCATCTGAAGCTTTTCAAGACCATGGAGATAGTTGCTGAAACGAAGGCTGAACTGGCGGTGGGCTTGCCGGAAGACGGAGATCTCTTTCTCAACGCTGGTGATCCGTCAAGCGTGGACATAGCGCGCAAAACGCGAGCCAGGGTAACCAGATTCGGTCGTGGCCGTGGCGCGGCGTACCGCGTGGACAAGGTAAGAGTGGGCGAACGTGGAAAGTGCGCGTTCGAGCTTTGTGGTCCAGGATTCAGGATTGACGTCAGCCTGCCTTTGGTGGGGCGGCACCAGGTTCAAAACGCGCTTGCGGCGGCCGCTTGTGCGCACGTTCTCGGCTCAAAGCCTCAAGCCATAAAGAAAGGACTTCAAGGAGCTTCCATTGCTCGCATGCGCACCGAGTGCGTCGAATGCGCCGACGGCTATCTTGTGATAAACGACGCGTACAACGCCAATCCGCCCTCGATGGAGTCGGCGTTGCGGACTATTGGTGATGTCGGTGGCGCGCGTCGCACGATCGCCGTGCTGGGTGGCATGGCGGAGCTGGGGCCGTCGAGCCGCGAGTTCCATGTCGAAGTCGGACGAAAAGCGGCCGAACTGGATGTCGACTTGCTTGTCGCGGTTGGAAAGATGGCGCGCCCGATCGCCTCCGGGGCCGTTGAGGGAGGCATGCCTAAAGGTAGCGTATTTCGCTGTGATGATGTCATGGAAGCTCTAGATACGTTGAAGTGCATAGTCGAACCACGCGACGTGATCCTTGTCAAGGCATCGCGTGTCTTTGGACTTGAGTCCATCTCGAACCAACTGACGTCACGAGCCTTTATTCGCGATAAGCTGGCGGCGAATGTATAGGGTGCTGGGGGCCGCGATCGTGGCCGGACTCATCTGTCTCCTGAGCACGCCTGTTTTCATCAAGTTTCTAAAGAGGATGAAGTACGGGCAGGTCATTCGCGAGGATGGCCCGCGCGCTCACTTTGTGAAGAAGGGAACGCCTACAATGGGCGGCATTCTCATCGTGCTCGGTGTGGTGGTCGGCTACCTCATCTTTTCGAAGCATACGCCGGAAGGGCTGGCTGTGCTTTCGACGATGGTGGCGTGCGGTTTGCTTGGTTTTATCGACGATTTCACGCAGATACGCAAGAAGCGATCGCTTGGCCTGAAGCCTTCATACAAGTTCGCCGGGCAGTTGCTGATCGCGGCGGGTTTTACCGTGTTCGCCACGCGGATGCACACCGCCGGCTATCCCGCTCTGCCGCAGAAGTTCAGCTTTCTTGGAGGCACAGGATTTAGCCTTGGCTGGTTCTTCTTCATCTGGGTTTTTGTCATGATCACGGCCTCGTCGAACTCGGTGAACCTGACCGATGGATTGGACGGGCTGGCGAGCGGCGCCACGATTATAGTGATGTCGGCGTATCTTCTCATCGCATTCACCATGTTCCGACACCCGATAACAGAGCATCCAAGGTTCTATGCGTTCACTGGCAAGCCGGCGCTGGACGTTGCGATAATCGCGGGGGCGGTACTGGGGGCGTGCGTGGGATTTCTGTGGTGGAACGCCGCGCCGGCAAAGATATTCATGGGCGACACCGGCTCGCTGGCGCTCGGTGGCGTACTGGCCGCAATCGCGATAATGACTCGCACGCAGTTGCTGCTGCCGCTGCTGGGCGGTCTGTTTGTGCTGGAGACTGCTTCTGTGATTGTCCAGGTTGGAGTGTTCAAGATAACCGGTGGCAAACGGGTGTTCAAGATGGCGCCCATACACCATCACTTTGAGCTTTCCGGGTGGTCGGAGTTCACCGTAATGGTTAGGCTCTGGATTGTTTGTGGTTTCTGCATGCTGGTAGGTTTCGCGATATTCTATGTAGATTTTGTCGGCAGGGTGCTGAAATGATAGGTAGACGGTGCCTGACCCCTAATGTTTCCAGGAGCCGAAATGATCGAGTTTGCGAAAAAGAGGGTGCTTGTAGTTGGATTGGGATCGAGCGGCGAAGCCGCCGCGCGTGTCTTGTTGGAGCTATGCGCCCGGCCCGTGCTGATAGACAGTTCCTATGCGCCGGCGCGCGTTGAGGCGGTGGGCGCGCTTCGGGAGGCGGGCGTCGAGGTGAGGCTTGGCGTGTCTGTTCCTGATGATATCGGATCGTTTGACCTCGTGGTCGCGAGTCCGGGGGTGCCACAGGGCGCTCCTGTGCTGGCGCGATCCAGACATGAAGGGCTCAAGGTTGTCAGTGAGCTCGAGCTCGGGTACAGGCTTCTCGAAGAGAATACCTTTGTGGCCGTTACCGGGACCGACGGGAAGACGACGACTACACGGCTCGTGGTGGCGATGCTGAACCGCCCGGGGAGAAGGGCGCTGGAGTGCGGCAACATTGGAACCCCTGTTGTGAGTCTCCGCGGGTGTGTAGATTCTGGAGACATCCTGGTTTGTGAGGCGTCGAGCTTCCAGCTTCAGAACATAGAGAAGTTCCGGGCAAAGGTTTCCCTCGTTCTCAATCTCGCGCCGGATCACTTCGACTGGCACGAGAACATCGAGGATTACGGACGCGCCAAGATGCGCGTTATCGAAAATATGCTGCCGGATGATTTCCTTGTCTATAACGCCGACGACTCCTTTTGCCGCCAGGTGGCGTCACGCGCGAATGGCGTGACTATAGGTTTCAGCTCAAGCGAGAGTGAAGAAGCGGCGATTCGGGTAGTCGATGGATGGATCGTCACAGGCGCGCCTTTGCCCCAGCACAGAGTTCTCGATACTGCCGGGTTGAAGATTGCCGGATCGCACAACGTCGAAAACGTCATGGCGGCCGCGGGAGCGGCGCTTATTCTGGGCGAGGATCCGTCACGCGTCCGCGATGCGGCGTATGGCTTCAAAGGTCTTGAGCACAGATGTGAGCGGGTCGCGGTGGTTGGTGGTGTGTCTTTTTACAACGATTCGAAGGCCACCAATCCACATGCGGCACTGAGCGCCGTCAGATCTTTCTCAGAACCGTTTGTCGCAATCATGGGGGGCAGAAACAAGGGGCTTGAATTCACCGAGCTCGCGACCGCGATGCGCGCGCGGATGGACGATGGGATGTTGCTCGGAGTCGTGTTACTGGGAGAGAGCTCACAAGAGATAGAGGACGCTATCCACAAGGCGCGCGGACACGACGTGAACAGACGAGTGGTCGTGGCGAGCGATATGGAGGATTCAGTTCGCAAGGCTTATGAGATGGCGACCTCCGGGGCTTCCGTGCTGTTCGCGCCGGCTTGCGCTTCGTTTGACATGTTTAGTGATTACAAGGAGAGAGGAGAATCTTTCAAGGCGGCGGTTGGCATGTTGGAGGAAGGTGAAATGAGTGGCGGCGCGGTCTAGCGTTTCGTCCAGCGCGGCGAGGAAGTTGTCCGCGCCTCGACCCGGTAGAACCCGGGAATTGGCATCGAAGAGGAAAAATCCCGCGGGAAGGGCGCCTGCGCGAGGAGCAAGAAGCGCGCGGTCTGACGCCGGAAAGGCGACTCCTGTCACAAGAGATAAAGGGCGCACGGCGCCGACCGCGCGCAAGAGCCAACGCGCGCCCGCCAAATTGAATGGAACCCGCGCTCAGAGAAGCGGGACTTGCACAGGGACATCTTGCGCGAAGAGTGGAAGCCGGAGGAAGGCGTCGCTGGCAAACCCGATCCTCCTGCCAACAATCGTGTTGCTGCTTGGCGGGTTGGTGATGGTTCTGTCGGCAAGTTTTGTCGCGTCGTCGGAAATGGGCGCGGGGGGCTATCGGACTTTTTGGGAACAGGCCTTCTGGGCGTTTTCAGGGTTGCTGCTTCTTTACGTTTGCTCCAGGCTTGATTACCACTTTCTGGCCAGAATATCGTTGTTTGGCGTGTTTTTGTCGATGGGATTGCTCGCGCTGCTACTTTTCTTCGGAAAGGAAGTCAACGGCGCGCGCCGTTGTTTCGACGTGGGCTTCTCGCCCTTCTCGCCGACGGAGTTCGTCAGGATAGCGCTGATCGTTTTTTCCGCTCATGTTATCGCGACCAAATCGAAGAAGATGAAAGGGTTAAGGCATCTCGTCGTTCCTATTGTTGTTCTTGTCGTCCTGGCTGCCGGGCTCATGCTCGCGCAACCGGATCTGGGCAGCGCACTTGTTCTCTGTTTCTCTGTAATGCTTTTGCTGATCCTAGCGCCCACGAACTCATCTCATCTTTTTGCGCTGGGCAGCGCGGGCGGCGCATTGGCTGTGCTATTCGCTTATATCGCGCCGTACAGGCGTGCCAGGCTTTTCTCCTTCATGCATCCGTGGAAAAGCTCGGAAGGGTATGGGTATCACGTCATCCAGTCATCTATCGCACTGGGGTCAGGTAATCTCAAGGGGCTCGGCCCTGGCATGAGCAGGCAGAAGTTTTTGTATTTACCGAATGCCCACAACGATTTTATTTTCGCGATTATCGGTGAGGAATTTGGAATCGCTGGTACATTGACCGTGCTCTGCCTGATGGTCCTTTTCGCCTGGGCGGGCCTGCGCATCGCGATAAACGCGCCTGATGAGCTCGGCCGCCTGCTTGCGATAGGTATCACAGGGTCAATAGTTATCCAGGCGCTGGTGAACATGGGAGGTGTTGTGGGATTGCTCCCAATCACCGGTGTTCCGTTGCCGCTGGTGTCCAGCGGCGGAATGAGCATTTTCGTATGTCTGGGAAGCATAGGCATTCTTCTCAACATAGCGGCGTTGAGCAAACCGCGGGGGCGTTGACCGGTGCGTCTTGTAGTGACCGGTGGAGGCACCGGTGGTCACATCTATCCAGCTATAGCAATAGCGAGATATATTCTCGATCATCATCCGGAGTCGGTCGTCATATTTATTGGCTCATCGAGTGGACCCGAGGCGGCGGCCGCCGAGGCGGCTGGCATACAATTTCACGCATTTGATGTCGCGGGCGTTGTTGGCAGGAGATTCATCAGCGCGCTCAGCGCGCTCGTCAAGTTTCTTCGCGCCGCTTATTTGTGCAGACGAATGCTCAAGCGGTTTGAAGTGGAGTGTGTCGTGGGAACCGGCGGGTACGCCTCGGCGCCGGCCTGCCTTGCGGCGATCACTTTGGGCGTGCCGCTCGTGCTCCATGAAATGAACTACGATCCAGGATTTGTGACACGCTTTTTTTGCGGGAGGGCGGCCGAGGTTGCCGTCGCGTACGAGGGGACGGGTCCTTTGCTCTCGAAGCGGGCTCGCGTCCGCGTGACCGGAGTTCCCGTTCGGCCTGAAATAGAGACGATTTCACGCGGATGTTTTGAGGTGGCCGGTCAGAGCGCTCGCGTCGCGGCCGCGGGCGAGTTCGGCCTCGATCCGAAAAGGAAGACTATCCTGGTTTTCGGAGGGAGTCAGGGCGCGCGCGCTATAAACGAGGCTCTCTGGGCATCGTTGCCGGATATCGCGGAAAGAAATGACCTGCAGGTGCTGCACCTGACGGGAGGCAAGGAGTTTGAGAAAGACGCGCGCGTCGAGGCTGAGAGGGCTTGTGGCGCGGCGAGCCTCATATACAGGCCATTCGGTTACACGGAGCGCATGGATCTTGCTTACGCCGCGGCGGACATCGCGCTCGGTCGGGCGGGGGCAGGGACCATTGCCGAGCTTATCGCGATAGGGTTGCCCGCCGTTTTAGTTCCTTTCCCTCACGCAACCGGTGGTCATCAGGAGAAAAACGCGGCATGCATCGCGAAGACCGGGGCTGTTTTGCTCGTGAGCGAGGAGAATGGATCGGCGTCAGACGCCGTTGCGGAGGCGCTGGCGCTGTTGGATGACGATGTCAGGCTGTCTTCAATGAAAAAGCGCGCGAGCGCGCTGACGCGCTCCAACGGGGCCAGGGAGATAGCGGCGATCATCGAAAAACTGACGTGACATAATGAACGAATGAACGGGGTCAGGCACCGTCTACCGCTGCGCGGTAGACGGTGCCTGACCCCTGGCGCATAATATTCATGAGGGAGCGAGGAAACATGCAGGAAGCACAATCGATAGATCCGCAAAGGTTGCGTGACGGTTTCGCGGTTTACATGATCGGGGCCGGAGGCGCGGGAATGAGCGCTATTGCTACGGTGCTCATAGAGATGGGGTGTAAGGTAGAGGGCTCCGACTTGAAGGATTCTTCGTACGTGAGGCGATTGAGAGACCTCGGGGCCGCAATCGGACTCGGGCATCGCGCTCGGAATCTTGGAGATTGCCAGGTGGTAGTCAAATCTTCCGCTATTCGCCATGACAATCCGGAGGTTCAAGAAGCGCAGCGGCGCGGGATACCGATCATCTCGAGAGCTCAGATGCTTGCGACAATTATGGCCGGGCGCAAAGGAATAGCGGTTGCGGGCACCCATGGCAAGACGACCACAACAGCTATAGTGGCGTGCGTGCTCAAAGAGTGCGGAGTCGATCCTTCTTATTTGATAGGTGGCGAGTTGAAGGAGATCGGCGGCAACGCGCACTACGGCAAGGGAGAGTTTGTCGTGGCGGAGGCGGACGAGAGCGACGGTTCTCTTCTCTGCCTGCGTCCGGAAATCGCGGTTCTGACTAACGTGGACTGGGATCACACTGATTACTTCGATAGTCTCGATGGCACGGCAACTGTTTTCCGAGAGTTTCTGGACTTGCTTTCTCGCGAAGGTTTCGCGGTGATATGCGGTGACGATCCCACGGCGCGAGGTGTCGGTGAGAGCTTCCGCGCTTCCGGTCGAAATGTCATATTTTACGGTCAGGCGCCGGACAATAATTACAGGTTCGAGATCACAAGCGCTCGCGCTGAAGGCAGCGCGTTCAGGGTCATGCTTGGCGAGGAGAAACTGCTCGACGTTACGACGCGTCTTCCGGGTGTTTACAACGCATACAATTCCACCGCCGCGTTCGCGGTAGCGCATCGCCTCGGGTTTGATCTCGACGACATTGCTCGCGGCATGGAAAACTGCAGGGGCGTGAGGCGCAGATTTGAGCTGATTGGCGAGCGAAGCGGTGTGACGGTGATCGATGACTACGCCCATCACCCGACCGAGGTGAAAGCGGTTCTCGATATGGCGCGCGAGATAACGAGCGGGCGCGTGGTCGTTGTCTTTCAGCCCCACCGCTACTCGAGGACGAGAATGCTGCATCGACTGTTTGGTGAAAGTTTCGATGGCGCGGGGTTGGTGGTAGTTACAGACATATTCAGCGCTGGAGAAGACCCCGAGCCCGGCGTGACGGGCAATCTTATCGCTGACAGCATTTGTGAGCGCGATTCCTCCAGGGACGTGGTGTATATCGAGTCGCGCTCGGAGCTTGCTCGTGGCGTGGTAAACATGCTTGAGCCAGGGGACGTGGTTATAACGATGGGCGCTGGTGACATTACCCGGTGCGCCCGCGAAATACTCGACCTGTTACCCGAGGGCGAAGGCTAGTCGTGCCCCCGCCGACGTCCGCCCCGATGAGTTTTTTAGAGAACCCGGCAGGCATCACCGTCCATGAACACGTTCCACTGGCGGGGTGCACTACCTGGAAGACGGGCGGTCTGGCGCGTTATCTGATTGATGTCGAGAGTCTGAAAGCGCTTCGAGAGGCGCTGCTTTACTTGAGGGAAATGAGAATGCGTATCCTGGCGCTCGGGAACGGCTCCAACGTGCTTATCGCGGACGCGGGGTTCGATGGGGCTGTGATTCGATTGAGAGGGCGAGCGGCTTTTACGAAAGTGAGTGGCGAACTGTTGGAAGCGGGCGCGGGCGCTCCCCTTGGCGTTGTCGCTTTGACGGCCGCGCGGGCGTCGCTTGGAGGTCTCGAGTTCTCATGTGGCATTCCTGGCACTGTTGGTGGGGCAGTGATGACAAACGCTGGCGCGTCCTCAGGCAGTACCGCGCTTGTGCTCGCAGAGGCGCGTGCCCTGACGATTGATTGCGAGGATGTGATCTTTGACGTTTTCGAGGATGTGTACAGACAGCCGCTGGTTCCACCAGGTCACATTGTCACGAGCGCGACGTTCCGTCTCGGGCACACCTCGCCCGAGTCGATCAAAAGTCTGATGTCTGAGGCGCGCTCAAAGCGCGAGGCCACTCAGCCTGTTGGCCTGGCCAGCGCGGGTTGCGTGTTCAAGAACCCGGCGGGCGATTCGGCGGGGAGGTTGCTCGAAGAGTGTGGAGTGAAAGGCGCTTCTGTCGGGCGCGCGTCCGTATCGCGCGTACACGCGAACTTTATAATAAACAATGGTGGCGCCCGCGCCGATGATATCAAGAAGTTGATGGGCCTGATGGCGTTAGAGGTCGAGTCGAGATTTGCTGTTCGTCTCGAGCCGGAGGTGCGTCTTATCGGATTTGAAGAGGAGTTTTCCTGGTGAAAGTCGCTGTATTGATGGGTGGCAAGAACGCCGAGAGAGACGTGTCTCTCGAAACCGGACGCGCGGTCGCGGGGGCATTGCGCGAGTTGGGTCATGATGTGACAGAAGTTGACGTTGACAGCAATCTGCCGTTAGCGCTGGAGTCCGTCAGGCCGCAGGCCGCGTTCATGGCGCTTCACGGAAGAGGAGGAGAGGATGGCACGGTTCAGGGTCTGCTCGAGATCATGCGCATACCTTACACGGGATGTGGGGTCCTCGCCAGCGCGGTGACGATAGACAAGGTCGTCACCAAGGAACTTCTGGCTTTCCACGGCATACCCGTCATTGAGGACGTGGTTCTTGAGCGCAAGTACAGCCATAGCGACATCAAAGCGGTTTCAGAACAACCGGGCTACCCCGTGATGGTCAAGCCCGCGTGTGAGGGCAGCAGCATCGGCATCACACGTGTCGATTCAGATGAGGGGCTCGAGCCCGCGCTCAAAACGGTTTTCGAGCGCGATGATCGCGCCCTGGTGGAGCGCTTTGTCGAAGGAAGGTTGCTGACAGTTGGCGTGCTGGGCAACGAGCCGGTGGCTCTGCCGGTGCTGGAGATAATGCCAAGGGAAGGCTTCTACGACTACAACGCAAAATATAATCCGGGAATGACCGACTACGAGGTTCCGGCAAAGCTCGACCCCGAGGTATCCAGCGCCGCTCGCCGAATATCACTCGAGTCGTTTAAGATTTTGTCCTGTGAGGGAGTATCGAGAATCGACCTGATGCTCGAGGATGTCACCGGCATGCTATACGTGCTCGAGGTGAATACTATCCCAGGGATGACCGCCAGCAGCCTTTTGCCTAAAGCCGCGCTGGCGATTGGAATGAGCTTTCACGAGGTGGTCTCTGTGATTTTGGCGAGCGCGAGGCTGAAGATAGACCTCGCGTGGTGAATGTTCCTTGAAGCGGTTGAAGCGCCACCCGGACTCGAAGCGATTCCCGCGAATTCGCGTTTCGCCGAGCGGATCGCGCGCGCGCAAATCTAACGCGGAGAAACGTTCGAGCAAGTCGCAATCGCCGCGCCGCGAAGACGTAACACGGCGCGCTTCCCCGGCACGCAAAAAGATCCACACTTTATGGCGCGCGGCGTATGCGATCGTTCTACTGACACTGATCGCCGCGTGCGTTGTGACGTCAGTGGCGCTTTTCACGAGCGTTTGCCAGATCACTCAGGTCAATATCACGGGCAACAAAAACGTTACGGCCGATTACGCGCGGCAACTCAGCGGTGTTGAGGGTTACAGCAATCTCGTAACTCTCCCCGTGGGCAGGATAGCGCGCAACCTCAAGGGCAATCCCTGGATCAAAGAAGTCAAAGTGAAAAGACGCCTGCTGCACACGGTCGACATACGTGTTATTGAAAGGACGCCTGTTTGTGTTCTGGAACAAATCGGCACGCGCTTTGCGCTTGCGGGCGACGGGTTTGTTATTGCAAAGTTAGAGCCTGGCCAGTTCAAGGAGTTCCCGAGTGTGCACGGGGGCGACGCGCCGTTGCCGTTGGTCGGAGAGAAGTTAGCCAACCGAAAGATACTGGAGTGTGTCAGCGTGTTGAACAGCATGCAAGAGACAGTGCGTGACACGATTCTCCTTGGCAATCCTTTTGATGGAAGGGGCCCGGTGTTTGTCTCGAGGTCGGGATTCAATATCGTTTACGGGCAGGCTCGAGAGTGCGCGCGAAAGAACGAGGTTCTCGAAGCGATAATTGTTGACGTAGAAAATAACAAGCGAAAGATTGCTTATATTGACGTGCGCGTACCGGATTCCCCCGCAATAAAACTCAGGTAAATACGGAGACTTGCTTGACACGGCAGTAGAGATTATACTAAAGCCTAAACTTAGGTTAAGATATATCTGTAGTAAACGGTGATTTTGTGATAGTAGAGTTGTACATTAGCGTTTGAGAGGATATAAAGCGCTGTGTGATATGGGCATAGCGCCCGGGAATTCAGGGGAAAGGAAGCGTTCATGCAAGAAGAATTAAAACAATTTTTTGCGGTGATAAAAGTGGTTGGCGTAGGCGGTGGAGGAAATAACGCTATAAATCGCATGATTAGAGATGGCATGACAGGCGTTGATTTCATTGCTATTAATACCGATGCGCAAGATTTGCTGGCATGTGACGCCGACGTAAAGATAAGCATTGGCGAAGATCTGACCCGCTTCCTGGGCACCGGCAACCAACCCGAGATAGGTCGCGATTCCGCTGAAGAGCACCGCGATGAGATCAAGGAAGCCTTAAAGGGAAGCGACATGGTCTTTATCACCGCTGGTGAGGGTGGTGGAACAGGCACTGGCGCGGCGCCGGTCGTGGCTGAAGTGGCCAAAGAGCTTAACGCTCTTACAATTGGTGTCGTGACCAAGCCCTTTGACTTCGAGGGCGCCTACAGGCGTCGCCAGGCGGAGGAGGGCATCGAGTCCCTTCAGGAGAAGGTCGATACTCTCATTATCATTCCAAACGACAAGCTATTTGAGCTTACGGATGCTCGCATCAGCGTTGAGGAAGCGTTCAGAAAGGCTGATGAGGTGTTGCGTTTCGGAGTTCAGGGGATAACAGACCTTATAAATATTCCGGGCCTGATAAACCTCGACTTCGCGGACATCAAGAAGATACTGTCCATACCAGGCTCAGCCCTTCTTGGTGTGGGGGAGGCGTCCGGAGAGGATCGCGCGGTCAAGGCATCTGAAAACGCGATATCCAGTCCGCTCCTGGAGTCGTCAATAGACGGGGCGCAGGGCGTGATAATTAATGTGACCGGTGGCGCCGACATGAGTCTTCAGGAAGCCAGAGACGCGGCCGAAATCATCAGGGGCGCATGCGATACGGAAGCCGAGGAGATTTTCGGTATCATCACAGATGTCGCTCTTTCCGACAAGATAAAGGTTACCGTTATTGCGGCGGGAATAGAGCCTGGAAGACTCGGGTTTGCTCGACCGGCGCGTGTATCAGCGTCCAGGCGCCGCGCCGAGACGGATGATGATGTGGATCGCACAACGACACGGTCGTCGGAGCGGGAGAAACCTGCCCGGGAACGTGAACGATCGAGTAAGACTATCTTCGAGGAAGAAGATATAACGATACCACCGTTCCTGCGCAATAGATAAAGTATAGATTTATACTTTATACTAGCCCAGGGGTCAGGCACCGTCTACCTCTCCGTCTACTCCGCGCAGTCGGTTCAACGACGCCTAAGCACTGCCCACCGCTTGCGCGGTTGACATTGCCTGACCCCTGGGCAAGGTAGCACAGACATTCCTGTCTGTGATGCGTCACCTCCGCCTTAACCTTCCCGTTTGCAAGGGAGAAAACCAGAGGGATCGATACGACACCGTATTTATGGAACGGGGCGCAGGGCGTTCATGTCTGATAGTATTTGAAAATTCCAGGCGATATGCGGAAGCATCGCGCCAGATACGAATATCGAAAACCAGTGAGGCTTGAGATGGAAGATACGCGGAACAGGATCAAGCCGTTCATTACGATCATCAAGGTGGTCGGGGTAGGCGGCGGCGGAACAAACGCGGTTAACCGGATGGTAGAGTCCGGAATGACTGATATCGAATTTATCGGCTTGAATACGGACGCGCAGGCTCTTCAGGGGTGCCTTGCCGATGTGCGAATTTCTATTGGCCATGAAATGACGCAGGGGCTTGGCGCCGGAAACGATCCAGCGGTTGGGCGTCGCGCGGCCGAAGCCAGCGAGCGTGAGATTACCGAAGCGATAAGCGGCGCGGATATGGTTTTTGTGACTGCCGGAAAGGGTGGCGGCACGGGCACCGGAGCGGCGCCGGTCGTTGCCGGGCTCGCGATGGAGATGGGCGCGCTGACGGTAGGTGTTGTAACGGCGCCTTTTTTGTTTGAAGGAAAGAAAAGAGCTGATCAGGCTGACGAAGGTATCGAGCTTCTCCGTGAAAACGTTGACACTCTCGTGGTGGTGCACAATGATAGACTTCTCAATATTGGCGACAACGTCCCGGTGGGAGACGCGTTCAAGATTGCGGATGACGTGTTGCGACAGAGTGTGCAGGCGATAACCGAGGTTATAACAGAGCAAGGCGAGATCAATGTGGATTTCGCTGACGTGCGGCACATTCTCGAGGGTTCCGGAACCGCGCTCATCGGCATTGGCCAGGCTACCGGAGATGATAGGGCGAAGCAGGCGGCGCTCAATGCGATAGACAGCCCGCTCCTCGAATCGAGCATTTTAGGCGCGACACGAGTTCTCTTGAACATATCCGGTGGCAATGACCTGTCTCTCTTTGAGGTGAACGAAGTTGCCGAGGTTGTGGCCCGGGCGGTCGACCCCGAAGCGAACATGATATTCGGCGCCACTGTGAATCAATCGCTTGCCAATCACGTCAAAGTAACGGTGGTTGCCTCGGGCTTCAAGAGCGCAGCTGGAAAAAAGCTCGCCACAACTTCCGACGGGCCGGTGGAGCATTCCAGAAAAGAGCGCAAGTCTTCCCGACGGGAAGTTGAGCCTGTTGACATCCCGACGTTTTTGAGGAACCGGTGAAAACGTCAGAATGGTGAAACAGGGAAACCTCTGGCCGAGGATCGAACCGCTGCTGTCACGAGTCACGAGGCCCAGCCGTTACACAGGGGGCGAATGGAACGCGCCTGATATCCAGAAAGGCGGCACGACAGTAGCTCTTGCGTATCCGGACGTCTACGAGATCGGAACCAGCAATCTTGGGCTCGCCATCTTGCGCGAGGTTGTAAATGAGATCGAAGGCGCGAGCGCCGAGCGCGTTTACTCGCCATGGATCGACATGGAAGCAGAGATGAGGGATGAGGGCATCGAGCTCTTCTCTCTCGAGACGCACAGGCCGGTGCGAGATTTCGATATCTTTGGCATATCAATTCCTCATGAACTCACATTCACCAACGTGCTCAACCTTATCGACCTCGCTGGCCTTCCCTTAAGGGCGAGCGAGAGAACCGAAGGTCCAATCGTAATCGGTGGCGGGGGTGGCGCCGCGAATCCTGAGCCGCTGGCGGATTTTTTCGACATTATCTTCCTCGGAGAAAGCGAAAAGGCGATGATTGGTCTCGTAGAGATTGTCACGCGCGGCAAGGCGCAGGGGGCAAGCCGCGAGCACGTCATCGACGAACTGTCAAAGCTACCTGGAGCTTACCGTCCGAGCGACTATGTTCCCGTGTACGCCAAAGGCGGCATGCTGACTGGTATTACTCCGCGCCACGGCGCTCCCGCACAGCAGAAGAAGAATCTGGTGGACATCGATCGCTGGTTCTATCCGAAGCGGCCGATCGTCCCGTTCTGCGAGGTTGTTCACGACAGACTCAACGTCGAGCTGTTTCGCGGTTGCACTCGCGGTTGCAGGTTTTGTCAGGCGGGCATGATCGGCCGTCCTGTCCGTGAGAGGACGGCGGGTGAGGTGGTCAAGATGGTGGACGAACTCGCGAGCGTGACCGGTTACGACGAGGTTTCGTTGTGTTCACTCTCGTCCGCCGACTACAGTCGCATCGAGGATGTCGCGTCAAGGGTGGCGCAGATCTGCGAGCACCGGCAAATGGTCATGGCGCTTCCATCGCTTCGCATGGACGCGATGTCCATGCAGCTTGCGATGAGGTTCGGCGTGATTGGGCGCGGCAGCCTGACGTTCGCGCCGGAGGCGGGCACGGAAAGGCTACGTAGGGTCATAAACAAGCCCATAAGCGAACGGGACATGATAGACGCGGTGATATTCTCGGCAAAGGCCGGCCGGAGGCGAATAAAGCTTTACTTCATGATTGGCCTGCCGACCGAGACCGACGAAGATGTCGCTGAAATATCAAAACTCGTTTTCAGGTTGCGGGACGCGGCGCGCGCCGAGCGACTGACGCCTCCCGCTTTCAACGTCAGTGTTTCAACGTTCGTTCCGAAATCGCACACGCCTTTTCAGTGGTGTTCGCAAGAGAGCGCGGAATCGATTGCGCACAAGCAAGACATACTCAAATCGTCCTTGCGCGCCAGGAGCGTCAAGCTTTCCTGGCACGATTCCGGGATGACAATTGTCGAAAGTTTGCTGGCTAGAGGAGACCGTTCTTTGAGCCGTGTGGTCGAGCGCGTGTGGAAAGCCGGTGGGCGCTTTGATTCATGGTCCGAGCATTTCGATTTTGCCAGCTGGCGACAGGCCGCTCTCGCTGAAGGTGTCGACTTCGACTTTTATCTTGTCAGGGAGCGCGGCGAGGATGAGGTGTTCCCCTGGGATCATCTGGATTTTGGCGTTGACAAGGAATATCTGCGAGTGGAATTCGCGCGGGCGCTACGAGGTGAGACTACCGCGGATTGCAGAAGCGGAGATTGCTCCGGCTGCGGTGTTTGCGAGAGTTTCGGCGTCGAGCCTTCTTTAAAAGGGGTTGAGTGATGGTCACCGGCGCGGCGCCTTTGAGGCTGAGGGTTCAGTTTACAAAGGAGGACACCGCGCGTTATCTTTCTCACTCCGAGTACTCGCGAACGTTGATGATCTCGGCGCGCAGGGCGTCTTTGCCGTTGGAGTACGCGGGATATCGCATGTCGCGCATGAAAATTTCTCTGTCGCCGCCGCTTCCCATAGGTATAACGAGCGAATGCGAGTTGATGGACTTCGGCCTGTCGTCATACGTTCCCGCGGCGGAAGCGCAGCGTCTTTTGCGGGAGGCGCTTCCCGGGGGGATCGGGGTTGTTGGTTGCCGGTTGCTCGCCGCCGACGCGCGTCCGGTGGGGAAGCTGATAGATACGGCCTGTTTCAGAGTCCGGCTGCTTTCAGACGCGCGTACAGAAGGGGATTTGCGCGGCGCGGTTGAAAGATTTCTCGAGAAAAGTTCTATTTCGTATGAAAGGGTGCAGCCCCGGCGCACAAGGATCGTTGACTTGAGGGGTGGCGTTCACAAGTTGGCCTTCGATGAGAAAAAGACAGGTGATGAGGATGGCATATGTCTGGTAATGACGCTCGACGATGGAATATCAGGGACGATCAAGCCGTGGGAAGTGATAGAGGTTCTGGCCCGGATGGCGATGATCCCGAAAGAGATATGGAACAAAGCGCAGGTTCACAGGACGGGGTTGTTCGCCCGTCGAGCCGACAGGCTCCTGTCTCCGATGGAGATAGGAGGAAGAGGGGCGCCAGCAGGCGGGGGAAACCGAGAGGCAAGGTATTGAATAATATCAAAAAAGAGTTGATCGTCACCTGCGAGAAGGGCAGGTGCAGGCTTGCCCTCCTCGAGGACGACGTTGTAGCCGAGGTTTACCTGGAGAGTACGAAGAGGCGGTCTATCGTCGGGAACATTTACGCCGGACGCATAACGGCCGTGCTTTCCGGTATGAGCGCGGCTTTCGTCGATATCGGAGTCGGGAAGAACGCGCTGCTGTACCTGCAGGATCTGGTGTTGATGGAGGACGGCTCGCATGTGCGACCGGGAAAGATAGGCAAGGCCCTCAAGGTCAACGACACGATCGTGGTTCAGGTCACCAAGGATCCTATGTCCGGCAAAGGCGCGAGGCTCACTACTTACCTCAGCCTGCCGGGGCGGCTTATGGTCTATATGCCGCAATCCAGACGCTCGGGAGTCAGCAGGCGTCTTCCACAGCGGGAGAGGGATCGGCTTCGCAAGATCCAACGCGAGATCGAGACCGAGGAAGGTAGCACGATTATCAGGACCGCCGCCACGAAGGCGAGCAAGAAGGATCTCTCGAGAGATCTGGATTATCTGCTCAAGCAATGGGATGAGGTGCAAAACAAGATAGCGGACGCTGCGCCACCCGTTCTCTTACATGCCGAGCCTGACCTCGCGGTGAGGGTTGTAAGAGATACGTTGACGAGAGATTTCAAGAGTGTTGTTGTGGACAACAAGGTTGAGTTTGGCAGGATTCGAGAGTACTTGAATCGCTCCGCGCCGGAGTTGCTCGATCTGGTTCAGCGGCACAAGGAGAACGCGCCGCTCTTTGCGCATTACGGTGTTGACAGGGCGATCGAGGCCGCCCTGCGTCGCAAGGTAGGACTCCCGTCAGGCGGGCACATCGTGATAGATGAAGTAGAGGCGCTTACGGCTATAGACGTGAACACCGGTTCCTATACGGGCAAGAACAGTCTCGAGGCTACGGTGGTTAAGACCAACCTGGAGGCGGCTGTCGAGGTGGTGCGTCAGTTGAGGCTGCGCGACATCGGCGGCATCATTGTCATTGATTTCATCGATATGGAGATAGAGGAAAATCGAAACAAGGTGCTCGAGACTCTCGAGCGCGAGTTAGAGAAAGACAGAACCAAGAGCCAGATCGCGATGCTTTCGAGCCTCGGGCTGGTCGAGATGACCAGGAAGAACGTAACCGAGGGCATTATCGACATAATGGGCCGGACATGTCCGCACTGTGAAGGCCGCGGTCTGATTTTCAATAGCGCCGCCGGACATGGCGGCAAATCGTAGTGGAAATCTGTTTTTTCTCGCGTGGCGCTCGTGTAGTATATAATGCTGGTAGTGTTGCCTGGGAATACTTGAAGTGTGGGAGAAGACGATGTACGCAGTGATAAGGACAGGCTCGAAACAGTACAGGGTGGCCCCTGGAAACAAGATTACGGTAGAGAAGCTCGATATTGCCGAGGGCAAGGAGCACAGCTTCGAGGACGTGGTTCTTCTTCACGATGGGAAGAACGTGATCGTAAGTCCGTCAAAGCTCTCAAAGGCGCGCGTCGCGGCGCGCGTGGTGAGCCATGGCAAGAGCAAGAAGACGGTAGTTTTCAAGTACAAGTCCAAGAAAACTTATCGACGCAAGAAGGGTCACAGACAGCAACTGACCCGTCTCGAGATTGTTGACATAATCGACGGAAAGAGCGCCGCGAAGAAGCCAGCGGCTAAGAGCGCTTGATTGGGAGGTATGGATGTCAAGCAAGAAAGGCGTAGGCAGCTCCAGGAATGGCCGGGACAGCGCATCGAAGCGCCTCGGAGCAAAAAAATTCAGTGGTCAGAGCGTGCGCGGGGGGAATATCATTGTAAGGCAGTGCGGAACAAAGATACGCCCCGGCGAAAATGTCGGCATGGGCCGCGACTATACGCTATTCGCCAAAATAGATGGCATCCTCGAGTACCACAAGTCTGGCAACAGGAAGACGGTAAGCGTTTTGCCGGATGCGTCGGCAGAGTAACGAAACACGGGAGATGTTGACGTGGGTCAGCGAAGAATACTCGTAGTAGATGACGATCCCACCATGATCAAGCTGATTGAGGTGAATCTCAAACTTAATGACTATTCCGTGGTCGGAACTACTTCCGGTGAGCAGGCATTGAGCATTCTGGCGAGTGAGCCGTTGGACATGGTTGTACTGGACATTATGATGCCCGGCGTGGATGGCTGGGAGGTTCTCAAGCGCATTCGCGCCGGCAAGGACACACAGGAGATCCCGGTTATTCTGGTGACCGCCAAGACTCAGGACAGCGACGTTATTCGCGGGTGGGAACTGGGCGCCGACGAGTACGTTATCAAGCCGTTCAACCCGTTGCTCCTGATTGAAATCGTAAAGATGGTATTCAATAGAAGCCATGACGAGCGCGTCGATCGCCGCAGGAAGCAGAAAGAAAAGCTCGATGTGCTTCGGAGCCTTTCCCACCCCCAGCAAGAACCATTGGCGTAAACGCATAATGGGGTCAAACCATTTTATGCGTTTTGTAACAGATAAATTGGGAGTACGTATAAAAACGCATAAAATGGTTTGACCCCATTATGCGTTTTGATCCCCCTTAACAGTTGAAAGCGTGTTGTCCCTGTGTTTATTGACGAGGCGCTGATATTCATAGAGGCAGGACGCGGAGGAGATGGTTGCGCGTCTTTTCTCAGGGAGAAGTACAGGCCACATGGTGGGCCGGATGGCGCCAACGGCGGGCGAGGCGGCGATGTGGTGCTGGAGGTGAACAACAGCGTCAGGACGCTAATTGAGTTTTCACGAAGGCGTCACTTTCGCGCCGGGAACGGCTCTCGCGGTGGCTCCAGGAATAAGACGGGCGCCCGTGGTTCCGACATCATCGTGCTGGTGCCGCCAGGCACAGTACTTCGTGACGAGGAAGGCACGGTAATCGCGGACCTGGTTGACCCCGGACAGAAGTTTATTGCCGCAAGTGGTGGTCAGGCGGGCAGGGGGAACGCGGCGCTCGTGAAAGAAGTTGGTCCGCTTCCACGCTTCGCCGAAAAGGGCGAGCCTGGTGACGAGCGGGCAATAAAGCTGGAGCTTAAATTAGTTGCGGACGTCGCCATAGTCGGGTTTCCCAACGCGGGCAAGTCGAGCCTGATATCGAAAATATCGAGGGCGCGCCCCAGGGTGGCCGACTACCCTTTCACTACCATTGAACCCAATCTGGGCGTTGCAACAGTCGCCGACTCGGAGTTCGTCGTGACGGATGTTCCGGGTCTTATAAAAGGCGCTCATGAGGGGCGAGGGATGGGCATAGCATTTCTGCGTCACATTGAGCGGGCCGCTGTGATCCTTTATCTGGTTGACATGTCGCCCGCGTCAGGCCGGCGACCGGTGGAAGATCTCGTTGTCCTGGAAGATGAACTCGAGAGCTACAATCCCGACCTGATCCGCAGGAGCAGAATTGTGGCGGCAAACAAGATGGATTTGAAACCGCGCTCGCAAGACCTGGATGATTTACGTCTCGAGTGTGAAGCGCGCGCCCTCGGGATGTTCGCGATCAGCGCCGCGACGGGTGATGGGATACCGGCGCTAATGAGCGCCGTGGCCGATCTCGTCCAGCGCTCGGATGAGGAAGGAGTCTCCACCGGCGCGAGAGTGGCGTATGAGCCGGCGGCGGAGGAGGAGACGATGAGCGTCACCCGCTCAGATGGCTTGTTTGTGGTCACGGGGGTTCGAGTGGAGCGGCTTGTGAAGATGACGGACTGGTCCAACGACGATGCGATAACATATCTCGCGAGAAAGCTTCGAGAAGCGGGAGTGGACGACATGCTGGCCCGCGCCGGCGCCCACGATGGCGATGAGGTCGAGATATCCACAAAGACGTTCGAGTACTCCTCACACGCCGGAGTCGAGGAAATCGCGCGAGCGTCTGAGGCGGCTGCTGACGAAAAAGGAGTTTGATGGACGTCAAGCGCATGGTTGTCAAAGTCGGCACGGCTACGATCACCGAGCAGTCAGGCAAGATCAGCCGCGAGCTGCTGGAGAAGATCACTTCGCAGATTGTAGACGCGCGAGCCCGCGGCATTGACGTGGCGCTCGTGTCGTCCGGCGCGATTCAGGTCGGCATGCGGAAACTCGGCCTCGCCCGGCGACCCGATGACATTGAAATCTTGCAGGCGGTAGCGGCGGTGGGGCAGGGAATACTAATGCACATGTATACAGACATTTTTGCCGGGAGTGGCACAAATGTCGGACAGGTGTTGCTGACTCGATACGGCCTCAACCGAAGGCAGCAGTATCTCAACGTGAGGCATACGCTCGAGAAGTTGTTTGAGATGGATGTCGTTCCAATAATCAATGAGAATGACACGGTGGCGACCGAAGAGATAACTTTTGGCGACAACGACATGCTGGCCGCGCTGGTGGCGTCTCTCGTTGGAGCGGATCTTCTCGTGCTGCTTACTGACACAAGCGGGCTTTTCACGGAGGATCCGAGAAAAAACGGGAACGCGAAGCTTGTCAAGCGGGTTACATGCGTGACTGCGGAGATCGAGGGATTTAGCGGCGACGCTGGCGATCGCGGTCTTGGCGGAATGTCTTCAAAAGTACAGGCCGCCAGAATAGCTTCCGCCGCGGGGGTGAACACGATTATCGCTGACGGACGTGTTCAGACGATCATAATGGACATCGTTAACGGGAAGGCGCCGGGCACTTTTTTCCACTCTACGGGAAACGTGGCGTCTATGAAACATTGGATCGGCTACGCGAGGATAAGCAGTGGGCGCCTCACAATTGACGCGGGCGCGGTCGACGCGCTCTTGAATAAAGGAAAAAGCCTTCTTCCCGTCGGAGTTCTCGAGGTCGAAGGCGATTTCGATGTGGGGGACTGTGTCGAGATTGCCGATCCTGAAGGCAAGGTTATCGCAAGAGGCCTGTCGAGCTACAGCGCGCTCGAGGCCCGGCGGGTACTGGGATTGAGAACCGATCAGATCATCGACGCGCTCGGCGAGGCTGGCGAAGAGATAATCCACAGGGACGAGCTCACATTGTTGGAGTGAGCGCAAGAGCAATCGAAAGGCGGGTTCATGAGCGAGGTTGAAGAGATTGGAAGGAGAGCAAAAGCCGCCGCGGCGGGTCTCGCCGCGCTGACGGCGCGGCAGAAAGATGACGCTCTCATGTCGATGGCGGACGCTCTCGAGAGTGGAGCGTCTCTCATTCTCGAGCGAAACGAAGAAGACCTGCTTCATGCGCGCGCGCGGAAGACAAGCGCTACTTTGATGGACAGGCTCATGCTGAACGAGGAGCGTGTCGTGGACATGGCTCGTGGTTTGCGCGATGTGGCGGCGCTGCGCGACCCCGTGGGCGAGATCGTCGATGGGTGGCGGCTTCCCAACGGCTTGCTGGTGCAGAAAGTGCGTGTGCCGCTGGGGGTCATAGGAATAATCTACGAGGCCCGGCCGAATGTCACAGTCGACGCCACTGGGCTTTGCCTGAAGAGTGGAAACGCGGTGATTTTACGTGGCAGTTCGAGCGCGCTCCGATCAAACGCGGCACTGGTGGACATTATCGCACAGGCCGCGGAAAGCGCGGGCCTTCCCCCGGACTCGGTGCAGCTCGTGCGCGACACGGATCGTGACGCCGCAAGAGAGATGATGAGACTTCATGGGCTTATCGACGTGCTTATCCCCAGAGGTGGCGCCGGACTCATACACACGGTTGTCGAGAACTCAACCGTGCCGGTGATAGAGACAGGTCTTGGCAACTGCCACGTATATGTTGACGCGGGAGCGGATCTCGAGATGGCGGCGTCTATCATCATCAACGCGAAGACGCAGCGCCCGGGCGTTTGCAACGCCGCCGAGACCATGTTGGTTCACAGGGACGTCGCCGATGAGTTCTTGCCGGACGTGGCGCGGCGGTTGAAGGAGAAGGGAGTCGTTCTGAGAGGGGATGAGGCGACCCGTGAAATACTGCCCGATGTCGAAACCGCGACCGAGGACGACTGGCGCGAGGAGTACCTCGATCTCGTGCTTGCCGTGAAGGTGGTGGATGGTATCGACGAGGCTGTGCGACATATCGCCGAATACGGATCCGGACACTCGGAGACAATTGTCACAAGGGATTACGGGCGAGGAAAGAGATTCGCCGAGCGCGTTGATTCGGCGGCGGTGTACATCAACGCTTCCACCCGCTTCACCGACGGCGGACAGTTTGGCATGGGCGCGGAGATAGGCATCAGCACACAGAAGCTTCACGCTCGCGGGCCGATGAGCCTGCCCGAGCTCACGAGCTCCAGGTTCGTGATATACGGCGAAGGGCAGATAAGGGAATAACGCGGGTATTGCATAATTATTCATACTAATGTATAATATGCATTGGTTATATGCTTGAGCCGCGCCTCGACCGCGCGGCGGATATGTTATCGCTACGGAGGAGATGAAGTTTTGTTAAAAGCGGCGGTGATAGGCGCGTCAGGATACGCGGGCGCGGAACTCATGCGCATACTCTGGGGTCACCCGGAACTGGAGGTGGTTCACGCCACCGCGAACAAGTATGCGGGGTGTCCCGTCGGGTCACTGTACCCGTCGCTGGCCATGCAGTACCCGGGCGATTTCGAGGAGTACGCTCCGGATCTGTTCAACGATTGCGACATCGCCTTTTTCGGATTGCCGCACGGGCAGAGCATGAAAGTTGTGGCCGAGGCCGCGAGCGCGGGCTTGAAGGTGGTTGATTTATCCGCCGATTTCAGGTTGTCGCGGGAAGATTACCTCAAGTGGTACGGAATTGAGCATGAGTCCCCCGAGTTGCTCGGGAAGGCGGTTTACGGTCTGCCAGAACTGGGACGCGAGACGATAGCCTTCGCCTTGGTAGTGGCGAATCCCGGTTGTTACCCGACGTCGGCGTTGCTGGGGCTTTTCCCGCTCGCGAACGCCGGCTATATAAAGGAAAAGAACACGGTGATAATCGACGCGAAGAGCGGCGTGTCAGGGGCGGGCCGGCGTCCGACTCACGCGACGCATTATCCGCGGGTGGCGGATAGCATGTCACCGTACGCGGTCACGGGGCACCGGCATGCTCCCGAGATAAGCGGTTGGTTGGCGAGCATGGCTGGAGGCGCCGTCGACGTTGTCTTCACTCCGCATCTGGCGCCGATGAACAGGGGAATACTCAGCACTATGTATGTGCCGCTCGAAGCCGGTTCTTCTATTGAGGATATCAGGGCGCTTTACTACGACACGTACGAATCAGAGCCGTTCGTTCACTTGCTTGCGCCGGGGAGTTTCCCGGAGACAAAGGCTGTGCAGGGGACGAATAACTGCCATGTCGCGCTCGAGGTTTCCCGCTCGGGAGGGACACTGGTTGTCATGTCCGCGATAGACAACCTGGTCAAGGGCGCTGCGGGACAGGCTGTTCAGAACGCCAACATCATGCTCGGGATCGAGGAGTCCGCAGGCTTGCTTGCCCCTGGCTTGTACCCATGAACGGGCGATAGATAATAACGAGGCGGTGGTAATTCATGAACGCGATGGGATTTGAAAGAATACTTGGGGGTGTGTGCGCCCCGAAAGGCTTCCTTGCTTCCGGTGTCGCGTGCGGAATCAAGGCCGAAGGAAAGCCGGACCTGGCGCTTCTCTACTCTGAGTTTCCCGCGGCGGCCGCCGGTGTTTTCACCACAAATGAGATGAAGGCGGCGCCCGTCAAACTTTGCAAGGAGATAGTGGACGGCCCGTGCGCGCGGGCAGTGGTCATCAACAGCGGGTGCGCCAATGCCATGACCGGCAAGCGAGGGGACGATGACGCGCATGCGATGGTTCGGTTTGCGGAGAAGGCGCTGGGTGTCGGCGCGGGACAGGTGCTGGTGGCGTCCACCGGGCACATCGGCGAGTATCTTCTTGTGGACAAGGTGACTTCAGGCATAAAACAGGCTGTGGACGAGCTAAGCGTTGGCGGCAACACGGACGCCGCGAAAGCCATCATGACGACCGACTCCTACCCGAAGGAGCTTGCGGCCGAGATGGAGATAGGCGGAAAGGTCGTTCGGCTGGGCGCCATGGCTAAAGGCGCGGGGATGATGCATCCAAATATGGCGACTATGATCGCGGTCATCACGACAGATCTCGCGCTCCCGCGCGAGAGGATGTCCGACTGGTTGAAAAAATCCGTGGAGTGGTCGTTCAATCGCATCACCGTGGACGGGGATCAGTCGACAAACGACACCGTGCTCATGCTCGCGAACGGAGCGGCGTTTCCTGATGGACACGTGTTGACAGATGAGGAAGCCGACCTCTTTTTCAGGGTGCTGTGCTGGCTGACCGGACGGCTTGCCAGGTCACTGGTCAAGGACGGCGAAGGCGCCGGAAAACTTTTGCGTGTAGTTGTAAACAGCGCGAGAGACGACGTCGAGGCGGAGCGCGTCGCGCGCGCGATCGCCAACTCTAACCTGGTGAAGTGTTCTTTGTACGGTGGAAGCGTGAACGTGGGCAGGATAGCCGCCGCGGCGGGAAGCGCGGGCGTATCGATCGAACAGTCGAAGCTGGCGATTTATGTCGGTGAGCATAAGGTTGTCGAGTTCGGAGAGCCTGTCGAGCATGATCCGCGGGACATCGAGAAGATGACGCGGCGCGGCGAGGTTGAAGTAACGGTGAGTCTCGGAGTTGGATTGGCTGCCGCTCAGATATTGACCTGTGATCTTTCAAAGGAGTACGTGGCGATCAACGCCGGAGAATAAAGGGCGATTATGACAGAAGACACAAAGATACCGGAAAAAGCGCGCATATTGACCGAGGCGCTTCCTTACATAAAGATGCACCGGGGCAAGACGGTAGTCATCAAACTCGGTGGCAACGCGATGGAAAACAGAGATGTCCAGCGAATGTTCGCCTCGGATGTGGTTCTCATGCGCTACGTCGGGATCCAGCCTGTCATAGTGCACGGGGGAGGCGCTCAGATAACAGAGTACATGAAGAAGATGTCAAAAGAGGTCAGCTTCGTTGACGGGCACAGGGTGACCGACGCGGAGACTATGGAGATCGCCAGGATGGTTCTGGTAGGGAAGGTGAACAAGGAGATCGTCTCGCGGATCAACCGCCATGGGACGTTGTCCATTGGACTTTCCGGTGACGATTGCAACCTGATAATGGCTCACAAGAGATTCGCGCCAGACGGCGCGGACATAGGCTGGGTAGGAAACGTTTCTCATATAAACGCTCCAATCCTCGAGGAGCTCTTGAATTATGAGCTCATCCCTGTGATCGCGTCTATCGGCACAGACAGAGAGGGGAACAGCTATAACATCAACGCGGACATCGTGGCGGGCGAGGTCGCGACCGCTCTCAACGCGGCCAAGATAATCTACATGACAAACGTCAAGGGGATCATGTCATGGGAAGGCGAACTTTTGGGAAAGCTCGATACGGATGATTGCGGGAGGATGCTCGAGCGAGGTGATGTTTCCGGGGGGATGATCCCGAAGGTTGAGGGCTGCCTCAAGGCAGTTGATGGAGGGGTGAGCCGCGCGCACGTGATCGACGGCACGACCCAGCACGCGCTCCTTTTGGAACTGTTCACCGATGAGGGTGTAGGCACGATGATAACAACGCCTGAGGAACAGTAGGGCTTGATGGATGAATTGCTGGAGCGCGTGAAACGCCTGGACGCTGACTACGTCATGCAGACGTACAGGCGCCTTCCCGTGGCGTTTGTCCGTGGACGGGGGACGAGAATGTGGGACTCCTCCGGCAACGAGTACCTGGACATGGTCGGCGGGCTGGGCGTGACCGTGCTCGGCCACTGCCATCCCGCGGTTACGGAGGCGATATGCGCGCAGGCCTCACGGCTCATTCACACTACCAATCTGTACTACGTCGAGTCGCAGGCGGAGCTCGCAAAGATGCTTGTCGAGCGCACGTTTCCCGGCGCAAAGTGTTTTTTCGCGAACTCGGGTGCGGAGGCCAACGAGGGCGCCCTGAAGCTGGCGCGGAAGCATCATCTTGATAAAGGTGTCGCGCGGAGCAAGGTCGTATGCCTGACAGGCGCGTTCCACGGACGCACCCTCGCCACACTCTCGGCCACCGGCCAGCCTTTGAAGTGGGCGCCTTTCAGTCCTGTGGTGCCCGGCTTTGTGCACGTTCCGCCCAACGACAGGGATGCCCTCTCGGAAGCGGTGGATGATCAAACCGCCGCTGTCATCCTGGAGCCGGTGCAGGGTGAGAGCGGTGTTCACGTGCTGGATGAGTCGTTCTTGAGGGCGGCGCGTGAGGCGTGCGACCGTGTCGGCGCGATACTTATCGCGGATGAGGTGCAGAGTGGCATGGGGCGAACCGGGACGTTTTACGCGATGGAGCGCTCTGGAGTAACGGCGGATGTGGTGACGATCGCGAAAGGCCTGGCAAACGGCGTGCCGGCCGCGGCATTTCTCGCGAGGGGAGAATTTGGAGACGTGCTGACCCAAGGCGATCACGGCACGACTTTCGGCGGAGGTTTCCTCACGTGCGAGGCGGCGCGAGCCACGCTGAGCGCGATACTGGACGGAGACTTTGTGAGCAACGCGGAAAAAGTGGGTTCGGCGCTCGATGGGCGCCTGCGCTCAATGATGGATGACATCCCGGCGATCAGCGAGGTGCGCGGCAGGGGACTCATGCTTGCCGTTCAACTCGACAGGGATGTGGCGCATGATGTCGTTTTGAGATGCATGGAGAAAGGCGTCCTCGTAAACGACGTGTCGCCAGGAGTCGTACGCATGCTACCGGCCTTGATATTGACCGAACAAGAGGCGATGACGGCCGCCGACGCTCTCGAGCAGGCGCTCGTGGAGTTGACCAATTAGGGGTCAGGCAACGTCTACCGCTTTAGCGGTAGACGGAAAGGTAGACGGTGCCTGACCCCTGGCTGGAAGCGATTGAAATGGAGGGGCTCGAAGTGATCAAAAACAAGCTCAAGGGAGCGAATTTTCTGGATCTGGCGCTACTCTCCGGCGCGGATATAGAAGCGCTTCTCTCAGAGGCCGTGCGGATCAAGACAGAAGGGGTAAAAGGGCGCAAGCCGCTCTCGGGAAAGGTCATCGGAATGATATTCGAGAAGCCTTCCACCCGAACCAGGGTCTCTTTTGATGTGGCGATCCACAGATTGGGAGGGCACTCGCTGATCCTCACGGACCGGGAGCTGCAGTTGGGCCGTGGTGAAAGTGTCGAGGACACAGGCCGGGTGCTTTCGAGATATCTGGATGGATTGATAGTGAGAACCTTCGGCCAGGAGCGGTTGGAGGCGCTCGCCTCCGCGTCGTCAGTTCCGGTTGTGAACGCGCTCACGGACATGAGCCATCCGTGCCAGGCGCTCGCGGACATGATGACCATACTGGAGTACAAGGGGACTTTCAGGGGACTCAAGCTCGCTTACGTTGGCGACGGGAACAACGTGGCCAACTCGTTGATGCGCGCAAGCACGAAATTGGGATTGGTCGTTTCCGTTTCGACGCCGGCCGGCCATGAGCCTCCCACCTCTGTGGTCGATGAGTGTGTGACGTATGCGCGCGATTCCGGAGGCTCGCTCGATGTGGGGACGGATCCGCGGCAGGGCGCTTCAGGCGCGGACATCTTATATACGGATGTATGGGTAAGCATGGGCGAGACAGAAGAGAAGAAAGCAAACCTCGATCGTTTCAATGCTTATCAGGTTAACGAGAGTCTTCTTGAAATCGCGAACGACGACGTGATGGTCATGCACTGTTTGCCGGCACACCGTGGCGAGGAGATAACAGATGATGTCCTGGACGGATCCCACTCGGCCGTCTGGGATCAGGCGGAGAACAGGCTCCATGCGCAGGTTGCGCTTCTGGAGCTCATCTTTGGATTGTGAGACGGTCAAGATGAAAGCACAGAGGCAGGCGGAGTTGCTCAAGATCGTTCGTTCGAGAAATGTCTCGTGCCAGGCGGAGCTCGTGGATACGCTCAATGAGCGAGGATTCGCGGTGAGTCAGACGACTGTCTCACGAGATATTGGCGACCTCGGGCTTGTCCGGCTGAAGGGCGCCGCAGACACGGCGCGTTACGCGGAACCGACGATGAGGGATGCGCCCGCCATGCGCGATAGCGCGCTCAAGCGAATAGCGTCACAGGCCTTGCTGACGGTGGAGAGCACCGGCAATATCGTTGTGGTCAAGACGCAGCCCGGTGCCGCGCAGGGCCTCGCGTGGGCGATTGACGCGGCAGATTTGCCTGGCGTAGCGGGAACTGTCGCTGGAGATGACACTATACTGGTGGCGTGCTCCCACGGCGCCAGCGGCAAGGGAATAGAGAAGAGTTTGATGGGATACGCGTTAGAGAAGAGGTGAGGGGATTGGCGAACGTCAATGGCGCGTCAGATGCTTTGAAGCCACGAGTGGTGCTTGCTTATTCAGGTGGGCTTGACACCTCTGTGCTGGTCAGGTGGCTCTCCGAGGAGCGTGGATATGATGTGATCGCGGTGTGCGCCGATCTGGGCCAACCCGGCGACATGGAGAAGATACGCCAGAAGGCGCTCGACACAGGCGCCGTGGTTTCAGAGATGATCGACGCGCGTGAGACATTCGCGCGCGAGTTTGTCGCGCCCGCGCTCATGGCGAACGCTCTGTACGGAGGCGCTTATCCACTGGCAACGGCGCTGGCCCGTCCCCTGATCGCGAGGCTCCAGGTCGAGGCCGCGCACAGGCACGGCGCCACGGCGGTGGCCCACGGATGCACCGGCAAGGGAAACGACCAGGTGCGCTTCGAGGTAGCGACCTCAGCGCTCGACCCGACATTGGAAATCATCGCCCCTATACGCGAGTGGAAGATGACAAGGGAAGAAGAAATAGAGTATGCGAAAGAGCGGGGCATCCCCGTGCCGGTGACGGTCGAATCCCCTTACAGCGTCGATGAGAACCTCTGGGGTCGCTCGTGTGAGTGCGGAGTGCTCGAGGATCCATGGGTCGAGCCGCCGGAGGACGCCTACGAGTGGACGACCACGCCGGCTCAAGCCCCGGATGCCCCCGAATACGTCGAGATCGAATTCGCGCGCGGATTGCCTGTCGCGCTCGACGGCGAGAGTATGGGCCTGGTGGAGCTGATAGTGAATTTGAACGCGCTGGGGGGCAGGCACGGCGTGGGCCGCATTGACGTGATAGAGGACAGGCTCGTCGGCATCAAATCCCGCGAGATATACGAGGCGCCGGCCGCCGTCATGCTGATCGCCGCGCACCACGATCTCGAGCAGTTGACGCTCACTCGCGAGGCGCTCTTCAGCAAGCGGCCACTGGAACAACGCGTCGCCGAGATGGCGTACGAGGGCTTGTGGTTCAGTCCGTTGAACAGTGCGATAGAGGCGTTCAACGCGACGTTGCAGGAGAGAGTCAGCGGAACAGTCCGCATGCGTCTTTTCAAGGGAAGGGCCGACGTGGTGGGCCGAAAGTCGCCGAACTCTCTATATGATATAGGACTCGCGACGTACGACGTCGCGGACGTTTTCGACCACAAGGCGGCCAAAGGTTTCATAGACCTCTGGGGCCTGCCGCTCAAGACGTGGGCAAAGAGCGAGAGTGTCCGAAAGGAGCGCAAGTCAAGATGAAGATGTGGGGTGGCCGCTTTGCCGACGCGCCGGATAAAGGGTTCATGGAATTCAGCACGTCCATTGGGTTTGATTCGCGTTTGTATCCATACGATCTTCGCTGTACTCGCGCATGGGCCCGTGAGTTGAAGGACGCGGGAGTCCTTGAGGGCGATGAGCTTCAAGCGATTGAGAGCGCGCTTGTCACCGTGGAGAGCGAGATGAAATCCTGCTCTTTCAAGTTCGAGCAGTCTGATGAAGACATACACACGGCCGTCGAGCGGCGGCTCGTTGAGCTCGCGGGAAAGTTCGCGGGAAAGGTGCGCGCGGGCAGGAGCAGGAACGACCAGGTGGCGACGGACATGCGGATGTTCGCGATCGAGGAGTGCGGGCGAGTAATCGAAAGGATCAAGGCGCTGCAATCCGCCCTCATCGACCAGGCGGAAGCCTCGATGGACATCGTGGCGCCCGGCCACACGCACCTCCAGCAGGCGCAGCCGGTCTTGCTCTCACACGCGCTGCTGGCTTTCGTGCATATGCTCGAGAGGGATGTTGCTCTTCTCAGAACCGCGCGCGACGCCGCGGACAGTCTCCCGCTGGGTTCCGGCGCGCTTGCTGGCACGAGTTTCGCTGTGGATCGCGCGCGCCTGGCGGAGCGGCTTGGCTTCTCCAGGGTGACAGCCAACAGCGTGGACGCCGTTAGCGACCGGGACTTCGTCTGCGATCTCCTGTTCGCGCTGTCGATGGTGATGATTCACTTGAGCCGGCTTTCAGAGCAGGTCGTGCTCTGGGTTTCCGCGGAGTGGGCTCTGGCCGAGTTGGGCGACGCCTGGGCGACCGGTTCCAGCTTGATGCCACAGAAGAAGAACCCTGACGCCGCGGAACTCGTGCGCGGGAAGACGGGCAGGGTTGTCGGCTCTCTCATCGGAATGCTCACGGTGTTGAAGGGGTTGCCACTCTCGTACAATCGGGATCTCCAGGAGGACAAGGAGGGGCTCTTTGACGCCATCGATACAGTCGCGGGGTGTCTCGCCGTGATGACGGGAACTCTTGCCACATTGACGTTCAACCGCGATCGCGCGGAAGCTCTCGCGGCGGGAGGTTTCATGACCGCGACCGACCTCGCGGATTACCTTGTTTCAAAGGGAATGGAGTTTCCCGAGGCGCACCGCGTGACAGGAGAAATCGTGTCCTACTGCATTGAAAAGCAAACGACTTTCGAGGCGCTGACCCACGACGAACTCGCGAAGTTCTCCGGGCTGTTTGGCGAAGAAGCACTTGAATGGCTCACGCCGGCTGCTTCGATATCTCGCCGGGCATGCCACGGCGGCACCGCCCCGGAGGCCGTAACGCGCCAGATCGCCGACGCCCGCGCCATGATTTCCCGTTAGGTAGACGGTGCCTGACCCCTGATACTGATAATCGCTCTGTGATATTATTGCGTTCAGGCGGTATCACTCGAGCAAGGAGCGTTGAAAGTTGGATGTCAAGAAGGGTGTAATTGTTTCGCTCGGGTACGGCAAGTACTTTCTCTCCGACAAGATCGTCGGCATGACGCCCATCGAGGAAAATCGCGGCCCCGCGCGCAGAACCCATGTTTACATCGATGGACTGGCGGATCCGGTCGTCGCGTCGAAGACTGAAGCCACGATTCTCAGGGAGATGAGCGTCGAGGGGCCGGGCCAGGTCGAGTGCGCCATGGCGCTGGATCTTCTCGAGAGGACGCTCACGGAATTCGGACACGTGGGCCGCATGTTGCGTCGCTCGATCAAAGACGAGGTCGGACTGGATATCGACGACATCGAGAAGCGCATCAAGGACGTCCTCACGCACGATGCGCCCGCGCCGGTTCAGGAAAGCCTGTTTTCTCGGGAGGACTCGGACTGAGCGACCGCGCGCCAGCGGGATTACGGCTTTCCCGGAGCTTCTATGAGAGGCCCACTCTTCTGGTCGCCAGGGAGTTGCTTGGTTGTGTCCTGCGGCACGAGAGCGCGGAAGGCGTCACTTCAGGCATTATCGTTGAGACCGAGGGTTACCTGGGGCACGGTGATAGCGCGAGCCACGCGCGGTTCGGCCGCACACCCCGCAGCGCGACGATGTTCGGGATTCCCGGCATCGCTTATGTCTATTTCGTTTATGGCATGCATTACATGTTCAATGTAGTGACAGAGAAGGATCAGGTTGCCGGGGCCGTCCTCGTGAGGGCGCTCGAGCCGGTTCGGGGAACAGAATTGATGGCGAAGCGCAGGGGACGTGAAACCGATATCTGCTGTGGTCCCGCCCGACTGTGCCAGGCGTTCGCGATAACGCGAGAGCACAACGGCGCCGACCTTACGCGCGGGTCGCTGAGCATCAGGCGTTGGAAGTCGTACGAGGACAACGAAGTTGAGATTACACCAAGGATAGGGGTTGGCGCCGCCGGAGAGCCATACCGTTACCTGGTCAAAGGGAATCTTCACGTTTCAAAGTAGAGGGGGAGATGAGTTGTGAAGCTAGAGCAGATTTACGATCTGGCGGTCGAAATGGGGATAAGCAAGGATCCTCGCGGTAAGGTGGAGATCAAGCAGCTTTTAGATGACGCCAGCAAGGGTTACGAAAGGCTCAAGGGGGACGAGAAGCGCTTTTATGACAAAGAGCGCCTCAAAAATCCATTCGCGGACACGCGGATTCTCTACGGGGATCCGGGGCTGGATGTAACAAATGTCATTGCCGGCATCGACATCGAGGGTCCGGAGCTGTTGCTTGCCGACCGCTTGCGCGAAAAAGGCATGAAAATCGATCTGTGCCTCTCGCATCATCCCGAGGGCACCGCGCTTGCCTCACTGTCCGACGTGATGAGAGTTCAGGCTGATGTCTGGGCGACGCACGGCGTGCCGATAAACGTGGGCGAGGCGCTTATCGGCGACCGCATGGGCGAGATAAGAAGAGCTCTTCTGCCACAGAACCACCAGCGCCCGGTAGACACGGCGCGTCTGCTGAATCTTCCGTTTATGTGCGTTCATACGCCCGCGGACAACCTGGTGACCGATCATCTGAACCGCTTGTTCAAGAAGGCGAAGCCGCGGCTGGTCGGTGACGTCATCGATCTACTGCTGAAAGAGAAAGAGTATCGCGCTTCAGCAGGGCGTGGCATGCCTCCAACCGTGCTGGTCGGGAAGAAGAAAAACCGCGCCGGCGATGTTCTCGTGGACATGACCGGTGGCACAGAAGGTCCGGTGGCGGCTATCGAGAAGCTGGCGCAGGCAGGTGTAGGCACTATCGTCGGCATGCACATGGGAGACAAGCTCAAGTCCGAGGCGGAGAAGCAGCACATCAACGTGGTAATAGCGGGGCACATCGCGTCCGACAACATCGGCATAAATCTCTTCCTTGACCAGTTGGAAAAACGAGGAGTCAACGCCCGGAGCTTCTCTGGGCTTCAGAGATTCTCGCGCCTCAAAAAATAAAAACGCAACACGGGGGTCAAGCCCCCATGTTGCGTTTTGACTTTTCCGCCGCCGCCGCCGTTGTTCACGGATATTGAAACTGTCGATCCGGCCGCCATCATGGTTCCGCCCGATGGGCTCTGGCTCTTGACTATGCCCGGGGGCGTTCCCGGCGCATAACTTACGTTAGCGACAAACCCCGCCGCGGTGATCTTGGTTCTGGCTGGTGTTTCGCCAAGGCCTATAACGTTTGGGATCGTGCTTTGAGGTGGTCCTGTGGACACGTTGATGGTAACGGCGCCGCCTTTAGAAAGAATCGCGCCCGCCGCCGGCGACTGGCCCACTACGGTACCGGCGGGCTCCGTTGAGGCCTGGTTCACGATCGAAGTGGTGTAACCGGCGGCTTCTATCGCGCTACGCGCCGACGAACTGCTCATCCCTACGACGTTTGGAACTTTCGTGGTGTTTTGAGGATTGTGGATAGTGCAGTAAGAGGAGGGTTCCTGGCCGCGCATGAAACTTTTCTGGTGTGTCGATGGGCAGTTCGGCGTGGCGAGCAGGCCGGATTCATCGCATATCGTGACTGTAATGTTTTCGGAAACGGGTTGCTCGATCGAGTGGGATTTGTCTCCCTCCTGGAACGGCGTAGGCGGTATGCCTTTCAGTGCCCGGCTCATGAAGGAGCGCCATATCGTAGCGGGAAGCCCACCTCCCGTCATGCCGCCCATCGAGACGCGGCCTTGCGGGTAGCCGATCCAGACTGCCGTAACCAGGTCGGGAGTGTATCCGACAAACCACGCGTCGGCATGATCCTCGGTGGTCCCGGTCTTGCCGGCCTGCGGCCTTCCAATTTTGGCGCCCGTGGCGGTGCCGCTCGAGACGACTTGCTGGAGAATGTCGTTTATTTTGGTTGCTACTTTTGGGTCGAGAATGGTGTTCGTCTCCGGTTTGCCGTCTTCAACTGTTTTCCCGTTCGGATCAGTCACTTTCGAGGTGGAGCGTGCCACCGCGTGCACGCCGTTGTTTGCGAGCGTGCCGTATGCGGATGCCATCTCGAGCGGAGTGACGCCGATGTGCAGACCCCCAAGTGCGATCGCCGGATTGGGCTCGACGGCAGTTTGAATACCCATTGCGCGCGCCATCTCAGCGACACGCGAAGGGCCTACGTCCATTATGAGTTGCGCGAAAACTACATTGATCGAGTGAATGGTAGCGTTTCGAATGGTGGTCGAGCCGCTCCCGCGCCCGTCGTAGTTGTTGACTTTCCATTTGCCGCCGCCCGGGAGATTGATGGTTCGAGGAGATGAAGCGCTGTACGTCTGTTCCGGGGAGATGCCGTCCGCCATGGCGCGGGCCAGCACGAACGTCTTGAAAGCCGAACCCGCCTGCCGGTGTCCGTCACCCGCCACATTGAATTGGCTCTGAGCATAATTTTTCCCGCCGACCATCGCTTTGATATGCCCGGTTCGTGGATCGACACAAACCATCGCGACGTCAGGCCCCTTGCCAGGATCTGTCAGGCGCACGATAGCGTCCTCGGCGATATCCTGCAGGCGCAAATCGATAGTTGTGTATACGCGAAGGCCGCCACGGAACGCTTTCTGGTCTCCAAATTTTCTCTTGATGTATTCCGTGATGTAATCGCAGAAGTATGGCGCGCGCCTGATCACGTAAACCTTATTGGGCGGCGCAAGGTTGAGCGGCTCTTTGTTCGCGGCGTCCAACTCCGCGCTACTTATCATGCCGTACTTCAGCATCTGCCTGAGAACCAGGCTGCGTCGCTCGAGCACCTGCTGGGGCTTTACATACGGGTCGTAGTAGCTTGGCGAGCGAATGATAGCGGCCAGCAAGGAACATTCGGCCAGCGTAAGCTGTTGAGGCGCTTTGCCGAAGTACTTTCTCGCGGCTGTGAAAATTCCGTAGCAGCTATGGCCAAAGTAGATGTCGTTCAGATAAAGCTCGAGTATCTTGTCCTTGGAGTACTTTTGCTCGATCTCAAAGGCAAGATGGGCCTCCTGGATTTTCCGCCACAGAGTGCGCCTGGCGCCGACATAGGCGTTTTTGACGTACTGTTGCGTAATAGTGCTTCCGCCCTGAACCACCGAGCCCCTGACAATGTTTGCCCACAGCGCTCTCGCGACGGCTTTCAAGTTGATGCCGGAGTGGTGGTAGAAATTGTTGTCCTCTATAGCGCGGACCGCCTTTTTCAACGAGTCCGGCATCTCGCCGAGGGCGATTATTTCCCTGTTTTCATCACCGTGAAGCTCACAAAGAAGCGTCCCGTCAGCCGCGAACACCTTTGAATTCTGCGCCGCCTTGTATTCGTTGAGGGATGACAGTTTCGGGAGGCCTATCCCGGAGAAAAACCACAGGGCGACTCCGCCCGCGCAGATGGCTACTCCAACTATTATCACAACAGACAACCTGAGGAATACTTTCATAACACCATCACATCTGTAACATTTTCAACAATAATAACACCAACGGGACGCGCTATCAAAGCGATCGGGATGTGAGCACGGAGTTTTTGTTCGTGCGTTATAATACGCAAGATCGCAAGACAACAAGACGGAAGACGAGCGAAGAAAGATTGGCGAAGGCGTAATGACGGAAAAGCTGATAGAGGAACAGATGAGGTTGATATCCTCGGGCGCCGTGGAAGTAATTTCCGAGCCCGAGATGCGCTCCAGGGTCGAGAGGTCTATAGCGACAGGGAAACCGTTGATAGTCAAGCTCGGCGTGGATCCGACGCGCCCGGATCTTCATATCGGGCACTCGGTGCCGCTCAACAAGCTTCGTCACTTTCAGGAGTTGGGGCACCACGTGGTCTTGATCATCGGTGATTTTACGGCGCTGGTTGGCGATCCGAGCCAGCAGGATGTCACGAGGCCCGTGCTTACGCCGGACGAGGTCGCTCGCAACGCCAGAACGTATGTCGAGCAGGCCAGTAAGATAATTGACACCAGGCACGCCCGGATCGTTCACAACAGCGAGTGGCTGGCCCCCCTCACGTTCAAGGAAATACTCGCTCTCGCCTCAAAGTTTACGGTTGCCCGCATGATGGAGCGTGACGATTTCGCGAGGAGATTCGCTTCGGAGAAGCCAATTGGACTCCACGAATTTTTATATCCACTGATGCAGGCTTACGACTCGGTGACGCTCGGCGCGGACGTAGAGCTTGGCGGCACTGATCAGAAGTTCAACCTGCTCGCGGGCAGAAATTTGCAGCGCGCCATGGGTCAGACGCCACAGTGTGTCATTACATTACCGTTGCTCGAGGGCACCGATGGGGTTCACAAGATGAGCAAGAGCCTCGGCAACGACGTGGGCCTCACCGACCCGCCCGGCGAGATGTTTGGCAAGTTGATGTCGATTCCCGACGAAATCATGTGGAAATATTTTGAGCTGGCAACCAGTGCGCCGCTCGAACACGTGGCCGAAATGCGAGCCGCCACAGAGTCAGGTGACATGAACCCGCGAGACGCCAAGGAGCGCCTCGGAATAGAGATCGTGAAGATTTATCATGGGCCCGCCGAGGCGGAGCAGGCCGCGGAGGCGTTTCGCAAGGTCTTCAGTCAAAAGGAGATGCCCCAGGACGCGCTGGTGGCCGCGCTGGATTCGGCGCGCTTCTCAGACGGACGGATTTGGATCGTTGACATGCTTGTTTCACTCGATCTGGTGTCTTCAAACAGTGAAGGGAGACGGCTGATCGAGGGAGGCGGGTTGTCGATAGATGGCGTTAGAATTGATGATTCATCGTTGGAATTGACACCCGAGCAGATCGAAGGAACACTTTTGCGCAAAGGAAAAAAGACGTTCGTAACGGTCAAAATAACCGACTGATTTAACTTTGGGGTCAGGTCTTTTCAAAGTTAAATCGCGCCCGCTAGCGTTAAGTTTGACAGCGTTTCCCAAGTAGTGTTACTATCACCACAGACCTTGAAAGTGGCCAGAAGGAAGTAACACTTGACTTTGCTGGACAAAGCGACAGGTTTAAAACTGGATCTCAAGAGCTAGCGCACCGACAAACAGGTGAATGACCGCTGGACTTGAGTTCAGCGGTTTTCTTTTGGCGAAATGGGTCGTTACAGGCGAGTGAAATCGCTGGTGCCTCGTCCCATAGATACGGTGTGGCACCGAGAGCGTCGATGCGCCGTTCCTTAAAAGGCCGCGCGACCGAGTCGTACTCGGTGAGTACGGCGAGGAAGTGGAACGCGGCAGAGGCGGATGCAGTGGCGTTCGAATGCAAGCGTATTTATGGGACGGGACACTAGGTACCTTGAAAACTGAACAGTGGTTTTGCCTGAGAGTGACCGCTTACTCAAAAAGCGGTATTTTGGATAACACAAACTTTCCACGGAGAGTTTGATCCTGGCTCAGGATGAACGCTGGCGGCGTGCATAACACATGCAAGTCGAACGAAACCCGACTGGTAACTTGCTATCGGACGCTTGCTATCGGACGGAGATTTAGTGGCGAACGGGTGAGTAACACGTGGGTAACTTGCCCTGGAGATCGGGATAACATGGGGAAACCTGTGCTAATACCGAATAATCTGCCTTTCCCGTATGGCATCGGCAGAAAATGGTTAGCTTGCTTTCCGCTCCAGGATGGGCCCGCGGCTTATTAGCTTGTCGGTAGGGTAATGGCCTACCGAGGCGACGATGAGTAGCCGGCCTGAGAGGGTGTACGGCCACACTGGGACTGAGATACGGCCCAGACTCCTACGGGAGGCAGCAGTGGGGAATTTTGCGCAATGGACGAAAGTCTGACGCAGCGACGCCGCGTGGGTGAAGAAGGCCTTAGGGTTGTAAAGCCCTGTCAGGGGGGACGAAGGGAAACTGACGGTACCCCCAGAGGAAGTCCCGGCTAACTACGTGCCAGCAGCCGCGGTAATACGTAGGGGGCGAGCGTTGTCCGGAATTATTGGGCGTAAAGAGCACGTAGGCGGCTTATCAGGTCGGATGTGAAAACCCGTGGCTCAACTGCGGGATTGCATTCGAAACCGGTAGGCTAGAGTTCAGCAGGGGAAAGTGGAATTCCCAGTGTAGCGGTGAAATGCGCAGATATTGGGAAGAACACCAGTGGCGAAGGCGGCTTTCTGGGCTGTGACTGACGCTGAGGTGCGAAAGCTAGGGGAGCGAACAGGATTAGATACCCTGGTAGTCCTAGCAGTAAACGATGGGCACTAGGTGTGGGGAGTGTCAACTCTTTCCGTGCCGAAGCTAACGCATTAAGTGCCCCGCCTGGGGAGTACGGTCGCAAGGCTAAAACTCAAAGGAATTGACGGGGGCCCGCACAAGCGGCGGAGCATGTGGCTTAATTCGACGCAACGCGAAGAACCTTACCAAGGCTTGACATGCATTTGAAAGACGTGGAAACACGTCCCCCTTTATGGCAGTTGCACAGGTGGTGCATGGCTGTCGTCAGCTCGTGTCGTGAGATGTTGGGTTAAGTCCCGCAACGAGCGCAACCCTTGTCCTGTGTTGCCAGCGATTCGGTCGGGAACTCACAGGAGACTGCCGGTGACAAACCGGAGGAAGGTGGGGACGACGTCAAGTCATCATGCCCCTTATGTCTTGGGCTGCACACGTGCTACAATGGTCGGTACAGAGGGCTGCGAAACCGCGAGGTGGAGCCAATCCCAAAAAGCCGGCCTAAGTTCGGATTGAAGGCTGAAACTCGCCTTCATGAAGTCGGAGTCGCTAGTAATCGCGGATCAGCATGCCGCGGTGAATACGTTCCCGGGCCTTGTACACACCGCCCGTCACACCACGAAAGCTGGCAACACCCGAAGCCGGTGGCCTAACCCGCAAGAGAGGGAGCCGTCGAAGGTGGGGTTAGTGATTGGGGTGAAGTCGTAACAAGGTAGCCGTACCGGAAGGTGCGGCTGGATCACCTCCTTTCTAGGGAGTTATCTCTAGGGTCAAATGTTGACCGGGCTTCCACTGTTCAGTTTTGAAGGTATTATAGAATCGACTGTTTATTGCAACGACACGTTTGCTTTAAGGGGAAGGAGGCAAGTTTATGGAGCAAGTGGAAGTCGAGAAAGGAACGTCCAGTGGCATGACGGGTGAGACAGTATCGCCAGTAGGTGATTTTATCGCGCTTGTTGGTGGATTTGCCGCCGTTGTGTTCGCGATGGCGTTGACCTGGTACACCACGCCAGGGGAAGCGTTGAAAGGCGTTAATCCGGGGAACCCGGTCGGGGTCATATGTTTCGCGATGGGTGCCGGGGTGTTCGCTTTTGCTGTTGTCATGTTGGTTGGCAGATTCATCAATCCACATTTCAGATTGATTCGGAGCCCTGGGTGGGTATACTCCTTTGGCGCTTCGGTTATTTTTATGGCCTGCATTGTCGGGCTGGCGGTGCCACCTAATATCGCGGGTGTTCAAGCCGGGGTAAGCACTGGCGTAATACTCGAGTTGTTTGCGGCTTCCGCTATTAGCGTAGGCGGACTACTGAAGTTCTAAGGAGGAAGAGGAGGATACATGCAGCCGGATTTTACGAATGTAGAGACGCCTGACAAGATCGCCGGTGTGTCGGCCCTGGCGCTTTTCATCGCGCTTTTTCTGCCATGGGTTCACGTCAGTGTAAACAGAGGGCTCCTGGGAATGAAAGTATCCGTTAACGCCGGGCCGAGTTTTGCCTGGATAAGCATCCTGTCGGTGCTGGCGGTGTTTGCGGTCTTGGCTCTTACTGTTTTTGACATGGAACTGCCGTTGCCCGCGGGCCTAGTTTATCTGGGCGCCGGCGCGCTTGCGGTGTTGCTGGCGATAATCGTAATACTGTTGAGGCCTATTGGAGGCGCCGGTTTCAGTATTGCGGGAGTGAGCAAGATTCCATGGTACGGGGCTTTCATAGGCCTCATAGCGGCAGTTGGGATAGCGGTAGGCGGGTTCCTGAAACTTCAGGGACAACGGTACTAGACTGATTTTATATCGCGGGCCCGCCGACGCGCGGACGCGGTGAACATATTTGTGGCGAGACCCACTCGCACCTTGAAAGCTACACAGTGTTGTATAGAAAGGTCTTCACGGACCAAGATGCTAAGAGCACACGGTGGATGCCTTGGCGGTAGGAGCCGAAGAAGGACGCGGAAGGCTGCGAAAAGCTCCGGGTAGTCGCCTAACAGACGTAAATCCGGAGATGTCCGAATGGGGAAACCCGGCACAGGTAATGCTGTGTCATCCTTGCCTGAACACATAGGGCAAGGAAGGCAAGTGGGTGAACTGAAACATCTAAGTAACCCGAGGAAAAGAAAGTAAAAACGATTCCCTCAGTAGCGGCGAGCGAACGGGGATGAGCCCAAACCCGATGGGTGTGATAGCCCGCAGGTGTTGCTCATCGGGGGTTGTAGGAGTCATCAGGCGTTTCTGCGGAGGCGCCAGGGAGTTACAAAACAGGTCTTTAGCCGAAGCGGGATGGAAAGCCCGGCCACAGAAGGTAACGGCCCTGTAGGCGAAAAGGATCTGTCTCCCGATGAAATTCCTGAGTACGGCGGGGCACGTGAAATCTTGCCGGAATCTGCGTGGACCACCACGTAAGGCTAAATACTACCTACCGACCGATAGTGAACTAGTACCGTGAGGGAAAGGTGAAAAGTACCCCGGGAGGGGAGTGAAATAGTACCTGAAACCGTGTGCTTACAAACAGTCAGAGGGAGCTTGTCTCCTGATGGCGTGCTTTTTGTAGAACGAACCGGCGAGTTACTGATACGCAGCAAGGTTAAGGATTACCGGAGCCGCAGCGAAAGCGAGTCTTAATAGGGCGATTTAGTTGCGTGTCGTAGACCCGAAACCGAGTGAGCTACCCATGGGCAGGGTGAAGCGAGGGTAAGACCTCGTGGAGGCCCGAACCCACTCAGGTTGAAAACTGAGGGGATGACCTGTGGGTCGGAGTGAAAGGCTAATCAAACTCGGGAATAGCTGGTTCTCCCCGAAATAGCTTTAGGGCTAGCCTCAGGTGTTTAGTTATGGTGGTAGAGCACTGAATGAGCTAGGGGGCTTCACCGCTTACCAATCTCAATCAAACTTCGAATGCCATAACTTTAGAGCCTGGGAGTCAGACTGCGGGGGATAAGCTTCGTAGTCGAAAGGGAAACAGCCCAGACCGTCGGCTAAGGTCCCTAAATGCAGGCTAAGTGGGAAAGGATGTGGGATTGCACAAACAACCAGGATGTTTGCTTAGAAGCAGCAATCATTTAAAGAGTGCGTAATAGCTCACTGGTCAAGTGGTTCCGCGCCGAAGATGTAACGGGGCTAAAGCCTGCTACCGAAGCCACGGATTTTCCGCTGTAACAGGCGGGGAATGGTAGGGGAGCATTCTCTGTGGGGTGAAGCCGGAATGTGAGTTCCGGTGGACCGCAGAGAAGAGAGAATGCCGGTATGAGTAGCGAAAGACGGGCGAGAAACCCGTCCGCCGAACACCTAAGGTTTCCTGGGGAAGGTTAATCCGCTCAGGGTTAGTCGGGACCTAAGGCGAGGCCGAAAGGCGTAGTCGATGGACAACAGGTTTATATTCCTGTACCACCAACACATGTTCGAGCAATGGGGTGACGGAGAAGGGTAAGCCAACCGCGGCGATGGTTGACCGCGGACAAGCACGTAGGGGGTCGCGCAGGCAAATCCGCGCGGCGCATACCCTGAGGTGTGATGTCGAACCGAGTAAGGTGAAGTGGCCGACCCCATGCTTCCTAGAAAAGCCTCTAGCGAGTGGCGTTGGTGCCCGTACCAAAACCGACACAGGTAGGTGAGTAGAGAATACTAAGGCGATCGAGCGAACTCTCGTTAAGGAACTCGGCAAATTGATCCCGTAACTTTGGGAGAAGGGATGCCGCGGTAGGGTAGAAGGATCTTTTAGACTCCTGAAAGCCCGAGGCGGTCGCAGAGAATAGGCCCAAGCGACTGTTTACTAAAAACACAGCTCTCTGCTAAGTCGAAAGACGACGTATAGGGGGTGACGCCTGCCCGGTGCTGGAAAGTTAAGGGGAGGGGTTAGTGGCCTTCGGGTCGCGAAGCTCTGAACTGAAGCTCCAGTAAACGGCGGCCGTAACTATAACGGTCAACCATTATGGGCCGTTGTAAAACCTGGCCATATGCTGGAACATCCGAGTATCCCGCGCTACCTGTCACAGTGACATGCTATGCTTGAATTGGTGATGTCTATGACAGGTGAAAATGCGACGGGTGCGGACAATCAGCAGGAAAGACCTCCAGGTTGCCTCTCGAAGCCGCGACGATTGACACCAGAGTATATAGTAGGGTTCATTGATGGAGAAGGTTGCTTCAGTGTAAGCGTTCATCCTCACCCGACGGCCAGAAATGGCTGGGTGATGGATCCATGTTTTCAAGTGTATCAACACAGGGATAACTCAGAAATTCTCGAGTTGATCAGAGATTTCTTAGGATGTGGACGTATAACGCCGAAGGGCCCGAACAGCAATGTTCTCACGTACTCAATTGACTCGAGGCGCGACCTCGAGCAGGTGCTGATCCCGCTGATCGATGAGAACCCGATTGTATCAGGCAAGAAACACGATTTTGTGAAGTTCAAAGAGATCGTATTGTCGATGCAGACGGGTGAACATCTCAACGCAAGTGGCTTCAGGCGATTGGCTCTCCTGGCTTTCTCGATGAACAATCGAGGAAAGCAGCGGAAGTATACAATCGAAGAGGTGACAGGAGGAATCCTCAGAGACTACACGCCAGGCGCTCAGCAGTAACAGTCGAGAGAGATGTCGAGTGTGTATGCTGAGTGATGATATAGTCCGACCTCCATGGCGATATGGAGAGCCAGGCAGAAATGACCTGGCCGCCGATTGAATGTCGGTAGTAACAAAGATGCCTAAGGTAGCGAAATTCCTTGTCGGGTAAGTTCCGACCTGCACGAATGGCGTAACGACTTGGGCGCTGTCTCAACGAGAGGCTCGGCGAAATTGTAATGCCGGTAAAGATGCCGGCTACCCGCAACTGGACGGAAAGACCCCGTGAACCTTTACTGCAACCTGATATTGGATTTTGGTACATTTTGTGCAGGATAGGTGGGAGGCTATGAAACTGTGGCGCCAGCCGTGGCGGAGCCGCCCTTGGGATACCACTCTTGATGTATTGAGGTCCTAACCGAGAACCTTGAAGCAGGTTACGGGACAGTGTC